>JAWXAS010000169.1:0-20175 GCA_034439635.1 Bacteroidota bacterium
AAGTATTTTTATTATTTGGGCGCCTTATCGGGCTATCACTTCAAACTTGTTTGTCCTTTGCTATGTTTGTCGCACTGCGGGGTCTGCGCAGAAAAAGCGGAGTCTCCTCGTTGCGCAAACATTAAGCAAAGCCCTTAACAAGGCTTTTCGTTCTATCCCGGGCGCAGCATTATGGTTTAATTTACACTTAAAAACATCTGCCGCTTTTTAATCCTTTTTTACTTTTTTCGGTAGACTATTTTTAAACAAACTCAATAATAACAAGGCTTACAAAGTTTTTGAGGGACGACTAATTATAGAATTTCTAAACAAAAACTAATTTCTAATTCGTGAAAATTCATGTAATTCGTGGCAGAAATCTTAGCGGAGTTTCAGAGCAACGGTTTACCGTATCAAGGTCACACTCCCCTTTTTAAAGGTCTCGTTACCATCATAGCATTTTACTTTTAGGTACCAGCCAAACACACCCACGTCGGCAGGCCGTCCTTTGTAAATTCCATCCCAACCAACTTTTTTGTCGTAAGTATCAAATACTTTTTCGCCCCAGCGGTTGTACACCGCAAAATAAATTTCTTCCATTTTTAAACCGCGAGCGTATAAAACATCGTTTTGTCCATCACCATTTGGTGTAAATGTATTTGGAACAAAGGCATCACCTTCTTCGCAGCCCGATAATACAACATCTACAAATACATATAATGTTTCCTTACAAGGGCCATTAGATGCAATAACCGTATAGGTGGTTGGTCTGTCGGGTTGTGCGGTTACAGTATATCCCGATTTTGGTGTTACAAATGTACTTGGCGACCAAGTTACCAAAGCGCCTGCATCTCCGTTGTAAACTAAACTTGTTGTGTTGCCTTGCACTACCCTTGTTGGTGTTGCCTCTGCCGAAATTGGAGAATTAGATAAATAATTAACTACTATACCTGTAATAAGTAAAAAAGTACAATTGTTAGACGTGGTAACTATTACTGAATACCCCGTACTAATAGTTGGTGTGGCAATTGGATTTGCAATATTTGTTGCGCTTAATGTTGCGGCCGGCGTCCACGTATACGAAACACCCCCCGTTGCTAAAAGCTGTACGCTATTGCCTTTACACACTGTGGTTGCAGCGTTAATTGATAAGGGTGGTGGAACAGGAACAACTATCACCTGTGCGGTAGTGTCTTTACAACCAAATTGGTTTGTAGAAATTAAAGATACTGTAAAAGTTCCTCCATTCTGATAAAAATGATACGGATCTTGCAAAGTACTTGTTATTACGGGTAAAGGATTTATATTCCAATTCCATGCTGTTATACTTGCGGTTGAGGCGTCGTAAAAATAAACACCGCCACCACAAGGATTTAAACTATATGAAAATGCAGCCAACGGTTTTGGATTTACAATAATAGTTGTAATAATATTTGCTAAGCAAGCCGGAGCTACTGCATTATTTTCGATAGTTACTGTATAAACAGTAGTTACCGTTGGGTTACCTATTGGGCTAGAAATAAATTGATTGTTTAATGTAGCTGCGGGTGTCCAGGTATAACTTGTGCCACCTGTTGCCAACAAGTTTGCAGTTTCCCCTTCGCAAATCAGATCCATTGTGGCCGAGGGATTAAAAATAAAAACATTGATCGGTCTCTTGAGCGTGTCTTTACACCCAAAGGAATTGGTTGTAATAAGCGTTATAGTGTACGGTCCGGAAGTTGAGTAGGTGTGATTAGGGCTCGACAATGTTGATGTTGGTGATGCATCACCAAAATTCCAAACATGAGTTAATCCGGGTCCTGTACTCATGTTTGTTATTGAAAAGGTATTAGAACAATTTGCGAGCGTTGACGTAAATGCAGATACCGGTTTTGGATTTACTGTTATTACTTTAAAACTACTATCTTTTTTTACGCACTTGGTTGTGTCATATACAACCAAAGAAATTGTGTAAGTGCCCGGGTTTGTATAAGTGAAAGAAGGATTTAAAACAACTGAGTTTGTTTGTCCATTACCAAAATGCCAAATAAATCCTGTACCCGGACTGTTATTGGTAAACCCAACTGTTAGAGGAGCACAGCCTGTTATTGTGTTGGTGTTGATGGATGATGTTGGAGTTTGAAATTGAAAATCTATTTTAAAAACTCCGTTGTTGCAGTTTGCAGACAAGTTTGGTGTTGGGCAATTAGATGACGTTGGGCAAGGCCATGCATTGGGTGTTATCGGAAAATCTTGATTTCCTCCACAACCAGCGCACACCGATTGGTAAATAACTCCTTTTCTGTCAAAGCGAGAGGTTCCACCATCCACATGTTCCTGACTGGTATTTCCTCCAAAATAAGAACCATAAAGTAAAGAAGAAGCATTAACCTTCATGGCCATTAAATAAAAATCATATCCTGTTGTAGTAGCCTGAGTTGGATTAAGTATGGGCATATTTGAAATTGCCGAATTTGTTAGTAGAATATTTCCTCCCCACCCGGAAAGATAGATGTTTCCATTACACTCATCAACAGCGAAAGCTGAAGGTGAAATATCTATATTGCCTGTGTTATTACCAAAAACAGTTGACATCAACTTAGTTGTCAATGCAGTATTATATTTTGTAACGAATTGATGTGTGTTTGCAACGCTGAAAATTGTTGTGGCACTCGCATCCATTATCACGGGCATATTTCCAAGTGATTGTCCGTATACATGCGGCTGTCCTGCGGTATTACATTGTACAAAAAAAGAATTATCGTATACATTTGTTCCTATATAAGTAGATTGCATGATGCCATTTCCGGCAGAATTAATGTGCGTTAAAAAACCATCGGTCTTACCTCCAAGGTATGCAGGTGCTTGGCCGCCCGCAGTACTCGGAAAATTATTGCTACATGTTCCTCCTGTTACAAAAACCTCAAAATTTGGTAATACAAACAGTCCATTACCACATTCATTATGGCTTCCTCCTAAAAAACTGCTATAAACTAATCCGGTTAAATTTGTATTGAATTTTGCAATAACAGCATCCGACCCTCCGTTGATGCTGTTATCAAAACCTCCAACCATTGGAAGATTACTTGATCGTGTTGAACTTACAATGTACACATTATTCAAGGTGTCTAATTGTATTTCTCCTCTATAAGTATCGCCATAATTTGTTTGAAGCGAATCATAATTAGTAGTATTGGTAACAGAAAAACCGGCGGCCGGTGCCATGCTAAATGACAGGGTATACGTGTTGGTTAAATAATTCACACCGTCATTTCCCGATCCACCATAATAGGTGCAGCCCAATAAAGCACTTCCTGTTGGATTGAATTTAGCAATATAAATATCGGTACCATTAAAAAATACCGAGCCGTTACTTACAAATCCAATATTTGATCCGCCGGCAAAATTAGGATAAGCAGCCCCAGCTGTTGTTGGAAAATTTGGAGAGCCTGTTGCGCCATATAGATATAAATTATTTGCTTTGTCAACAATTAAACTCGAAACAACTTCTGTTCCACTACCACCCATATAGGTTGAAAATAATAATGTATTGCCTACGGGGTTATATTTTGTAAGCACAATATCCGTATTGCCATAAGCAGGAGGGCCATTAAAAAGGTTGCTATAAGATCCTGTAACAAACGGGAATCCAATGTCAAAAACTGTTCCGCCACTATACAAATTACCTTGCAGATCAAACGTTGCAGTCATTCCAAAATTATCAGCAGTAGAGCCCGATTGTGCTGCAAAAACCAAAACAGGATCGATCACTAGCTCATAATTTTTATCATATCCATTTGGAAATTCAAATCCTAAAACGTTATCCTTTAAACTATAATTGCAAACTACTTCTTTGGCAATGCCGTTAATTAATTGGTATGCATAAGGTTTTTGCTCTACGATCTCAGTCATTGAAAGTTTAATTCTTACGCTTCCATCTTTTAGTTTTATCTTGTCAACGCCCTCATACCTCATTTTAATATCCAAGTGATCAGCGCCCGGCTTTAAAATAAAATTATACTTAATTCCACTTGTAGAAGTTATGGCCTCGTAATCAATTCCATTATAAATATTTCTCATCCAAATTTGATGGTAGTTTTGCACATTCCCTTTCCATTTAGATTTATCACTACCCAAATAAAAATTCTCGTAATCATTCCCCTTCTTAGCTTTTTCTACTTTAATTTCTGAATTACATCCAACGAGGTGTACTTTATAAGCATGGCACATGATGTTATATTCCTTATAAAGTTTCTTTTCAACCCCTCCATTATGCATGGATCTCAATTTATTTTTATCGTAAAAATTAAAGGTTAAGCAGTTCTTTTCAAAAAAAAGCAGTCCGCCATCCAGCTGCGCTCTAAATAGAATATTATCATTCCACTGGCCTACATTCTCAGTAAACTTTAATGAAGCATGAACTTCGGGTATTACAACGCGCCTTTCGGGGATATTTTGGGCACGAACTATGCAAAAGGCTCCAAAAAGTAGGAAAAGTAGTATAAATGCTCTTTTAGCCATCAAATCAAATATACAAACAAAAGGTAGTTTTTGCAATACAGGGGGCCCATTAAACTTATTTTGTTAAATTTGCAGCCTCATGGCAAATATAATAGCGATCGTTGGGCGGCCAAACGTAGGAAAATCAACCCTTTTTAATCGTATCACCGAAACACGTCAGGCAATAGTTGACGAAATAGCGGGTGTTACGCGCGATAGACATTACGGTAAAGCCGAATGGGGCGGTGTGGAATTTAGTTTAGTGGATACCGGCGGATACATTAAAGGAAGCGAAGATATTTTTGAAAGCCAGATCGCTAAACAAGTTCAAGTTGCAATTGAAGAATGCTCGCTTGTACTTTTTGTGGTAGATATCACAGACGGCGTTACACCTTTTGATAAAGAGGTTGCCAATATTGTACGCAAGAGTAAAAAGAAAGTAATACTTGTTGCTAATAAGGCCGATAATTTTGAACGTAACCCGCAAGCCTCCGAGTTTTATCAGCTTGGTTTAGGTGAGGTATATCCTGTTTCTTCTTTGTCTGGTGCCGGAACCGGAGATATGTTAGACGCGCTTGTTGCCAGTTTACCAAAGGATGAAGGTGCACTAAATGATGTGGACATTCCAAAGATAGCGATCGTAGGACGACCTAATGTTGGAAAATCATCGTTTGTAAATTCATTGTTAGAGGAAGATAGAAACATGGTTACGCCAATAGCAGGAACCACTCGAGATACCATTCATACACGCTTTACAAAATTTGGTTACGATTTTTGGCTCGTTGATACCGCAGGAATGCGACGCAAAGCGAAAGTTCAAGAAGACCTTGAGTTTTATAGCGTTATGCGTACCATTAATGCTATTGAAAATTGCGATGTATGCGTATTAATGTTAGATGCAGAAAATGGTGTTGAAGCACAAGATCTAAGTATTTTAAGCATTGTAGAAAAAAACAGAAAAGGATTAGTGATCGTTGTAAATAAATGGGATCTAATAGAAAAAGAAACACAAACAGCAAAAGAGTACGAAGACAAGATCCGCGAACGCATTGCGCCTTTTCGCGATATTCCTATTGTGTTTACATCGGTAATTGAAAAACAACGGTTATTAAAAGTGGTTGAAATAGCCATGACAGTTTACGCAAACAAAACACGACATATTCCCACTCGAGAATTAAATGATTTCTTTTTACCATTAATGGCCTCACACGCGCCACCTCCGGTAAAAGGAAAATTTGTGAAAGTAAAATACGTAACGCAATTAAAAGGCGAAGCTTTGTTTTTGTTTTACGCAAATTTACCACAGTACGTTACCGAATCGTATAAACGCTTTATCGAAAATAAATTACGCGAAAAATGGGACTTTAACGGTGTGCCTTGCGTAATTTCCTTTAGGAAAAAAGTTTAGTTACCATCTTTTTGCCACGAATTCCACTAATTAACTCTAATCTGTATTTCAAAAAATTACATTAATCGATTCTTAGAATGGATTTAATATCACACAGATTAGTGTAATCGATTAGCACTTTTAGATTGGGGTAAATTCGTGAAATTCGTGGCTAGAAAAAATCGGCGAGGGCCGCGTTAATTCATTGAAGGGTCGCTACCAATTTCTCCGAAAATTCTGTAGGTTTTTCTTTGACGTTCAAGTTCATTTGCCCAGATGCTAGTTGTTGGCAAAGATAAAATAACACCTGGGTCTGCATCGGCTACAAACCAAGAGCCTTTAGTAATTTCATCTTCTAACTGATCTTTATCCCAACCACTATAACCCACAAAAAAACGAACATCGCCTTCCGATATATTTTCATGATCAATTTGGTAAAGCAATTCATTAAAATCTCCGCCAAAATAAAGGTTATCCTGCACATGAAATGAATTCGGGATCTTTTCTCCAAGTGAATGCAAAAAGAATAATTGATTTTTTGCAACCGGTCCGCCTTCAAAAATAGGCAAATTGCCATTTTGAACCTGAGGCCTTACATCGCGCAATTTAAACTGGGTTTTAAAATTCAAAACAAAGCCTACCACACTCTCTTGTTCATACTGGGATATGTAAACCACCGATCGGTTAAAAAAACCGTCGTTCAATAAAGGGTGGGCTATCAGCAGTTTTCCTTGCATGCTGCAAAATTATTTCTTTTTATTGATTTATATCATTCATTTTAATTAAAATTGAATTGTACATTTGTTGTATGGATCATTTAAAAGAGCAAATACTTAAACTGCGTGAAGATTTCACCAAAGGCACTTTGAATGAAGGTGATGTAAATAAAAGTCCTGCCCTACAATTTGAAAAATGGTTGGCGCAAGCTTTAGAAGCTCAAGTTTCCGAAATTCAAGCCATGACCTTAAATACTGTTTCTGCAGAAGGAAAACCTTCGTCAAGAGTTGTTTACTTACGGGAATTTGAAAATAATCAGTATTGGTTTTATGGTAATTACAATTCCAAAAAAGCAAAGCATATGGAAACGAATCCAAATATTGCTTTAAGTTTTTTTTGGCCCGATCTGCAAAGGCAAATTCGCATTGAAGGAACTGTTACTAAATGCCATCCAAATAATAGCGATACCTATTTTAATAACCGTCCTTACGAATCCAAATTAGGATCGTGGGCAAGTGATCAAAGCGGTGAATTATCTTCGCGTGAAGAATTGATTAATAAAGTTGAAGAGCTAAAAAATAAATTTACTTCCGATACAATTAAACGTCCTGATTTTTGGGGCGGATGGATAGTACAAGCGAATTATTACGAATTTTGGCAAGGACGTAAAAGTCGTTTGCATGATCGGATCATTTACGTAAAGGAAAATAACCTTTGGAAGTTAAAAAGGCTGGCGCCTTAATAGAGGCTGAAACCGCAGTGCGCGCTATGCGCTTCACAAAGATCAAGCAGAGTTCACAAAGAACGGAAGCAAAACTTTCTTACATTTTACACATACAGTCAATCCTCTGTGAAAAACTCCGTGTAGGCTAAAGGACGCTGCGGTTTCTGCCTCTAAAATTCCTATATTTACATCGCCTATGACAAAAGCTGAAAAAATAAAAAATTTTGATCAAAATAGTATTGGTCAAAAAAAGTCGGGTATGTTTGGTTTACCTTTTGACTTAGAAGAATGTGAAACAGTTTTAATTCCTGTGCCTTGGGAAGTAACCGTAAGTTACGGCGGAGGAACTGCTAATGGCCCAAAAGCAATTTTTGATGCAAGCTATCAAGTTGATCTTTTAGATCCTGTTGTGAGCGATGCTTGGAAATTAGGAATTGGAATGGATGAAGCCAATAAAACCATTCGTAGTAAAAGTAATTTGCTTCGTAAAAAAGCCGAAGAATGTATTGATGCTTTAGCCAACGGAAAAACGTACGACAAAAATAAAAAGCTTGCTACTAATGCAAAACAAATTTATGAAGGCTCTTTGTGGTTAAATAAAACCGTAAAAGAGCGATGCCTTCATTTTATGAATAAAAATAAAATTGTTGGATTAATTGGCGGAGATCACTCTACGCCCTTAGGAATGATGCAAGCCTTGGCAGAAAAACACGAGAGTTATGCCATTCTGCAATTGGATGCACATGCCGATCTAAGAAATGCATACGAAGGTTTTGAATTCAGCCACGCTTCTATTATGACCAACGCTTTAAAAATAAAACAGGTAAGCAAATTGGTACAAGTTGGTATTCGAGATCTGTGTGAGGAAGAATTAAATACCATTAAAAACAGCAATGGACGAGTAAAAACATTTTTCGATAGGGATATTAAGCACACGATGTATCGAGGAGATAGTTGGGATAGAATTTGCAATCGCATTGTTGCTGAATTGCCCAGTAAAATATATTTAAGTTTTGATATTGATGCTTTGGATCCGAAATTATGTCCCAATACCGGAACACCAGTTGCGGGAGGTTTTCAAACCGAAGAGATCTTATTCTTAATTGAAAAGGTTGTGAAAAGCGGAAAAACAATTATTGCATTCGACATTAACGAAGTAACGCCATCAAAAAATAACGATTGGGATGCTAATGTAGCGTCGCGACTTTTGTACCGCATTAGTAATTTGGTGGCTTTAAGTCAAAAACGTATTGGGTAGGCTTTTAAATATTGTCAAACTGTTGTTCGGTGTCAGCCTGAGCCGTTCGACTACGCTCAAGATAAACGCAGTCCAAGGGTTAATCTATAAAGTCAAGCATCCCTCAACTCCGCTCGGGATGACACTGATCTTCATTCTCCTTTTTCAAATGGGCTTCGCCGCCAAATTAAAACCCGGCACCTATCGCGCTGTTTTGATCTTAGATACCATCAACAAAATAGAACTTCCCTTTAATTTTGATGTGGTAAAAAAAGGAAAAAAGTTTCAGATCATTATTAAAAATGCTGAAGAAAAAATAGTGGTCGACGAAATAACCATCAAAGGCGATTCTGTAAATTTTAAAATGCCCGTGTTTGATACCGAATTCAAAACAAAATTAGTTGATGGTAATTTGCAAGGTGTTTGGATCAATCATTACCGAAAAGAAAAAAATGTTATTCCTTTTAAAGCTGAATTCAATAATTCTAATCGTTTTCCTTTTATTCCCGGAAAACAAAACCCATACTTTGAAGGGAGATGGGAAACAACCTTTAGCCCCGGCAAAGCAGATAGTAGCAAAGCTATTGGTGTATTTCACCACATCGAACAAACCGATTATATGCATTCAACATTTTTAACCGAAACAGGCGATTATCGATTTTTGGAAGGAATAAAAGTGGTAAACAAATTGTATTTATCGTGTTTTGATGGCTCCCATGCTTTTTTATTTGTTGCCGAATATAAGGATGGTGCATTTATCGGAACATTTTACAGTGGTGCACATTGGAAAGAAGATTGGGTGGCGGTAAAGAATCCCAATTTTAAATTACGTGAAGCAGATGAAATTACAACGGTGAAAAAAAACGGTGAAAAATTAAACTTCACTTTCCCGAATATCGAAGGAAAAGCTATTTCGTTAAGTGACAAAAAATTTGATAATAAGCCTGTCATCATTCAGATCATGGGAAGTTGGTGCCCTAATTGCATGGACGAAAGTGCTTACTTTAGTGGCATTTACAAAGAATATCAAAAACAAGGCCTCGAGATAATTGCATTGGCTTACGAAAAAACCAACGATCTTGAAATTTCTAAAAAACAAGTAACGCGTTTGAAAAATAAGTTTGACATTCGTTATGAGATCCTTATAACACAATTAACCGGCAAAGAAAAAGCGAGCGAATCCATGGCGGCTTTAAATAAGATCATTGCCTTCCCAACAACCATTTTTCTGAACAAACAACATGATATTGTAAAGATCCATACCGGATTTAGCGGGCCGGCAACAGGAAATGATTACCTTGCATTCAAGCAAAAAACAGAAGCACTTATTAACCAATTAATAAAACAATAATGTTCACAGGCATCATAGAAACATTAGCAAAAGTAGAAGGCATTGTAAAAGAAAATAGCAATGTGCATTTTACATTTTCTTCTTCTATAACAGCTGAATTAAAAATTGATCAAAGTATTTCGCACAATGGGGTTTGTTTAACCGTTGTAAAAATTGATGGAAATACATATACCGTTACCGCTATTGATGAAACATTAAAACGTTCAAACCTAGAAGAATTAAAAAACGGTGATCTAGTAAATTTAGAGCGTTGTATGCCTGCAAACGGACGATTTGACGGACATATTGTTCAGGGGCATATTGACACCACTGCCAACTGCAAACTGGTAACTGACCATAAAGGCAGTTGGGAATTTGAATTTGAACACGAAGTTTCAAAACAAAACATTACCGTTGAAAAAGGAAGCATAACCATTAACGGTGTAAGTTTAACGGTTGTAAGATCAACAAACAATTCTTTTTCGGTTCATATTATTCCATATACATTTGAGCACACCAATTTCAAAACCATAAAGCCCGGCACTAAAGTAAATTTGGAATTTGACATTGTAGCGAAATATGTAAGTAAGTTGATAGGCTTGAAGTGATCCTTGATAGTTTAAATTATTTTCACTAAATTTAATCATGCGAAATGTCATCTCATTTATATTTTTAATGGCTTTATCCTTTGCGGGAACCTCTCAAATTCAATCATTCGAGGTCATTCAAACTGATACGATCAACAGAATAGATATTCGCAATCAAAAACAAGGTAAATGGGTTATTCATGGATATAATCGCGCAACGAAAAAACTTATTTGTACAAATTCTAATCAAATAGTTGAAGAAGGATTGTACATTAACAACCGCAAAAGTGGCATTTGGATTGAATATTATTGCAATAGTAAAAAGCGAAGTGAATTGACTTATGTTAATGGAGTATTGGAAGGTAAAGCCATCTTCTATAGTTCAGATGGAAAAATCATTAAGGAAGGTAAGTTCAAAGGAAATAAATGGGCGAATTGATCAATAAAAAATTCCTTCATTTCCCCCAACATTAAAATAAAATTTCGCTGGTCTTATTTTCTGCTCTTCTAGATATAAATACTGATTTCCAGTTTCATCTAACATAGGGATATGACAATTCTTATGTTTGATCCAACTCTTTGGCAAAAAGCGCATATCGTGAATTATTTTATTTTGTACCACATTTCTCACTTGCTCTGCGTCTATTCCAATATTAGCCTGAGCGTTTTGTCCGTAGCCTAAATAGTATTTGAACTGCCCGCTCATTAGCCCATGAGAATAATTTGGGTAGATGCTTCCAACTGTATCCATATAACAACCAAAACGAAAATGCGGATCGGCACTTGGTGTTTGAAATCCCATTTTGCCTGTCCACATACTTAAATTAATGGCCGCTTGAATTAAACTGTCTTGCTGATACTGAATTAAAAAACCCGCTGTACGAAATTTATCCAGTGATGGTGGTGCCAACAGATCATTTTCGCTAACAATGGTTATCCTATCAAATTGCAAGGCTACAATACCTGTTCGTTGCGACGTTTTTATTTTATTCCAATATGCGTTGTAAGAATACCCTACAGCGTACTTATATCCCGTTTGATTAGATACAGAATTATAAAATGGATTGTACCATGAATTTTGTTTTCCGTAGCCGTATAAAATTCCAAGCGATGTTACACACTCCCGATGTTTTTTTTGTGGACCTAAACTTCTCACACTAAAATAAAATCGCGTTTCTGCATTTGCTTGAAAGTGATCGTTAACATAAGCAGCATTTAAAACTACGCCTACTCTTTGAAAATGTGTACCCAAAGAAATGTTGAGTCCAGCGTTTAAACCAATATATTGATCGCGATACGGGATGTCTTGGGAAAAAGTGAAGAGCGAAAGGAATAAAAAGAAACCGACAAATTTCTCTCTCAGATTGCGCTGATTCGGGCAGATCAGATGTGACAAATCTGCGTTGATCTGCGCAATCTGCTGGAAATCTGTTCTATTTTTTATAATGTTCTTCAAGTTCTTTTATTAAAACAGCGGTAGTTAAATTTAAGCCATTTATTTTAATGTGTGCTTGATCGTAAAATTTGGAACGCTCTTTTACTTTGCTTTTAATAAAGCTTAACACTTCTGTTTCGTTCATGTCTTTCAACAACGGTCGTTTGTTTTTTGATCGCAATAAACGCTGACGTAAAATATTCTCGTGAGTTTCGAGGTAAATAACTAAACCATTTTTTTTTACCAATTTCATATTATCATTAAAGCAAACAGCTCCTCCGCCCAAAGAAATAACAATAGGCTCCTTTTTATCGGCAATAATTTCTTTAATAGCTTCTGTTTCTTTATCACGAAAAAATTGCTCGCCAAAATTCTCAAAGATCTCAGGAATGGTTTTGTTTAGCTTGCGCAAAATATAAATATCCAGATCTACATACTCCGTTTTTAAAGCGCTTGCTAACTTACGTCCGTGAGTGCTCTTACCACTACCCATAAAACCGGTAAAGAATATGTGTTGCGTTAGTTTCAAATTTTTAGGCCAATGTTTTTCTGGGCGCCTGCCCCTCGTTTAGTGGGATTACGGAGGCTCGGGTCAGCGGGCTTTTCGCTGCAATCTTTTTTGTTCAAAAGAGTCGGAGCAAAAAAGCATGCCGGCAGGCAGGGATTTCTGCTACAATCCCTGTCTCGGCGGTACGGGAATAACTATTCGAAAAATTTCATCGTTTCGATTGCGCAAACTCTTTTGCAAAGTACGTTAAGATAATATCTGCCCCTGCCCGTTTGATGCTTAATAATATTTCATCGCGCACACGTTTTTCATCTATCCATCCTTTGGCACCGGCCGCTTTTACCATGGCATATTCGCCACTTACATTATACGCCGCAATTGGTAACGGGAAATTATCTTTTAATTGTTTGATCACATCCAAATAACTTAAAGCAGGTTTTACCATTAAAAAATCTGCGCCTTCACTCATATCCAATTCCGCTTCAATTAATGCTTCCATCACATTGGCAGGATTCATTTGATATGTTTTCTTGTCTCCAAATTTGGGAGCACTATCCAATGCATCTCTAAATGGGCCGTAAAACGCGCTTGCATATTTAGCCGTATAACTCATGATGGAAACATCTATAAATCCATTTTCATCTAATGCGTCGCGAATTGCTCCTACTCTTCCATCCATCATATCACTAGGACCAATAATATCAGCACCAGCTTCGGCTTGTACTAAAGCCATTTTTGCTAGAATGTCCAATGTTTCATCGTTCAATATCTTCCCATTTTTTACCAAACCATCATGTCCATCGCTGCTGTAAGGATCCATGGCAACATCAGTCATAATTACTGCTTCCGGAAAATTCTTTTTGATGAGGCGTATAGTTGAAGGATATAATCCTTTATTATTAAAACTCTCACTGGCTTTTTTATCCTTTAATTTCTTATCAATAGATGGAAAAATGCAAAAAGTATTTAATCCTAATTTTAAACACGATTCAATTTCTTTTAATAAAAGATCGGAACTCAAACGGTTGATGCCGGGCATTGATTTAATTTCCGACCTCTTATTTTTTCCTTCAATTAAAAACATAGGATAAATAAGATCGTTGGTTGTAACCCAATTTTCTTGAACCATATTTCTTATGGCTGCACTTTTTCTATTTCTTCGTGGACGGTTTTGCATAATAAAATCTGTGTAAATTTACGAATTAATCTCGTATCGGGCCTCATAGCCTGTGTTGCCCTGCTGGCCACCACTGTGGACGATCAAGATGCTGCCATTTTCGAGTAAAAGTCCTTTATTTATCAGATCATAAACGGCATAAAAAAGCTTTGAGGTGTAAACGTAATCTAATGGGATGTGATGTTGCTTTTCGAAATTAGTTTTAAAATCAAGCAGTTCTTGGTTATGTTTTGCGTAACCTCCAAAATGATATTCACTTAAAATGGTTGAGTGATCTATTTTCCCTTTTAAATGAGGTTTGATCTTTTCGAAATTAAATTTTGTAGCTTTTGCATTTACCTCATCAATTAATTTATTCTCTCCTTTTAAAACAGAAATTCCAATTATAGTTTGATCTTTTTTTGCCGAACTTAAAATTCCGGTATATGTACAAGAAGTTCCGCACGCACAAAAAACATGATCGTAAAAAGGAATACTATTTAAAATCTCGGTGCATCCTTTAATTCCTGCATCATTATTCCCTCCTTCGGGGATCAAATAAAAATCGCCTAATTCACTTTTAAGACCGTTTAATAATTCCTGCTGCGTTTTGTTTTTATACAATTCTCTTGAAACAAAATGTAAGTACATGCCTTGTTGTTTTGCAAACTGAAGGGTTGGAGATTTTTCGATCATACTCTCTTCTCCGCGAATTACACCAACGCATTTTAATTTTTGTTCGTGGCAAAAAGCTGCTGTTGCATAAATGTGATTGGAGTGTGCGCCACCGAAAGTGAGAATAGTTTTACCTTTGGCGTTTTGAATATTATATTTCAACTTAAAATATTTATTGCCGCCATAAAACGGATGCAATAAATCTAAACGCAAAATATCAATTTGAAAATCTTTGTAATTAGGAAGGTGGTGAATCATTATCTCATTAATCGATTATCTAATTTGCTAATCAGCTTTCTCTTCCCAAATATTCACCAAATGAACAATGGTCTCCACCGCTTTTTGCATATCCTGTACACTCACCCACTCTTGCTTGCTGTGAAACGCATGTTCGCCCGCATAAATATTAGGACAAGGCAATCCCATAAAAGATAATCGCGAACCGTCGGTTCCTCCGCGAATACTTGACAGAATTGGAGTTATACCAGTGCGCTTAATGGCTTCCATGGCATAATTCACAACTTCCGGATGTTTATCTAAAACCTCTCTCATGTTGCGGTACTGTTCAGTTACCTTAAATTCATAACTGCATTTAGTGTATTTGCTTAAAACTGAAACAGCGATCTGACGCAACTCTTCTTCCAAAGCTAAAAGTGTTGGATTATCAAAAGCACGGATGATCCATTTTATTTCTACTTGCTCCAAACCACCGTTAATGGCTGTTGGATGCATGAAAGGCTCCATTTTTTCGGTTGTTTCAGGAGTTTTGTTTGTTGGAATTTTACCAACTATCTCCGCCGCAATTTTAATAGAGTGTTGCATTTTATTTTTTGCAAAACCAGGATGAGTTGGAAATCCTTTGATAATCAAACTCACGGCGTCCGCACTAAATGTTTCGTTCTCTAAATGCCCAACGGTTTCTCCATCCATGGTATAACCAAATGAGGCGTTTAGTTTTTTTACATCTACTTTATCAGCGCCACGTCCAATTTCTTCATCAGGCGTAAATAAAATTCTAATATCTCCATGCTTTACTTCAGGGTGCTTCATTAAATAATTAACAGCATCCATAATTTCGGCAACGCCCGCTTTATTATCTGCCCCAAGTAAAGTTGTTCCATCGGCGGTTACAATATCATTTCCTACTTGTGCTTTTAAAGCAGGGTGTTCAGAAAATTTTATGATCTGTGTGCTATCATTTGGCAATACAATATCCTTTCCATCATATTTTTTATGGATCACCGGGTTTACATTTGTTCCGCTGCAATCAGGCGATGTATCCATGTGTGAACAAAAACAAATAGTTTGAACTTTTTTGGTAGTGTTAGACGGAAGCGTTGCATAAATATAGCCATGCTCATCCATTGCTGCATCATTAATACCAATGGCTTTTAATTCTTCTACCAAAACTTTTGCCAAGTTCTTTTGTTTTTCAGTACTAGGGCAAGTTGGTGATGTAGGATCACTTTGTGTATCAATTTTGGCATAACGCACAAAACGATCGGTAACGGTGAAGTTGTAGTTTGAGAAGTTCATGATAAAAAATTAAGAGCCATAAATGTAAGGCTCATTTATTTAAAATTTACAGTCAATTTCTATCGATCTGTTTGTCAGATATTTAAGTCAAAGTTCATAATATTTTCCAACATTTAAATGTCGTTTTACGTGTAATATACCGAACACTGTTCATCTTTAGAGTAAAAATAAAGGTACCGATAGAAGTATCTACAGAAATAATTAAGGCCTGCATCAAAAAGGATCGTAGGGCTCAAAACGAGCTTTATAAGGTTTGCTATTCCTATATGATGAGCATTTGTTCGAGGTACGAAGCTAACATTGAGGATGCAAAAGCAACATTGAATTTTTGTTTTCTCAAGGTCATCATCAATCTTGAGAAATATAGGCCTGAAGTTCCTTTCACACTTTGGGTACGACGAATCACCATCAACACCATCATCGATGAGTTCAGAAAAAACAAAAAAATGAAAGACGCAACATCGGTGGTTGATTTTCAAATGGAAGTAAAAGAAATACATGGATATGATATCAATGCCTATATCAGCAAGGTTAACGTAGAAGAAATTGAAAGGATGATAAAGGAGCTGCCAGAAATGCCAAGGAAGATCTTTAATTTATATGTGGTGGATGGTTATGATCATAACGAGATCGCTAAAATGCTGAACATACCCGCGGGAACAAGCCGATGGCATTTGAGTACTGCTAAAGAAAGTTTAAAAGAGAAGGTACTAAAATTACAAGAAAAGAATTATAAATATTTTGCATCATGAGTAAAGAAGAAGAATACAATAAACTAATTGCCGACAAACTCAATGCGCGAAGCTTTGAAAGTTCGGAACAAGATTGGAATGATGCGCTTGATTTAATTGAAGCTCATGACAAAAAGAAGAAGAGAAGATTTCTTTTTTGGATCATCCCGAGTGCTGGTTTATTGATAACAGGTGCGCTTTGGATTGCCTTGTCTCCATCTCAAACCAATGATCCAACTGAACTCGCGCAAGTAAAAAAGGAAACTGAAAAATTAATCGTACAAACAGAACAAAATCAAAATAAAGAACAAATAAGATCAGAACTAGCAGATGAAAATAACAACAATGTGGCTATTAAAAAACTAGCGGAACTGAATGAATCGGTAAATGCTGAACAAAAGAATAAGATTTCAAGTGTTGTGGATCAAAATAAGGCTGTTAAGAAAAACAGATCGACAGAAAATTCCATTGAAACCCCTTCTGAAAATAATAATTCGAAAGAAAATAAAAATAATAAAAAAGTTGCAATAACAAAAAAGAGATCAAATACCAAAACCACTACTGTTTCAAAGATCTCTAAACAAAAAGAAGAAACAGTTAAAGAACTTTCAAAACCAAAAAAAGACGAAGGCAAAACAGAAGAGATAAGAATAGCCGCTGATCCTCCTAAAACAAAAGAAAGTGATTCTGAGATAACAGTTGCTTCTTCCCAAACCAAAACAACAAGCGAAACGCCATTATTGAATTCTGCATTAAATGATACAACTACAACAGAAAAGAAAGAAACCTTACCTGAACTTAAAAATACTATTACAAAGGTTGATTCTGCTATTAAAACAGAGAAGTTCCTTGATCCCATTTTACCACCAAGCAGCAGGTTTGAATTTTACGCGCTTGGGAGTTTGCAATATACATCGGTGAAAGATCCTTCGCAAAAACTCCTGGACAAATTAAATCCTATGGGTGGTTTATATTTCGTGAGGTCATTTGTAAATGGTACAGGATTTGGTTCAGGATTATTTTATTCTGTTTATTCGGCAAATACACTTAGCCCAAAAACCTACAAAAGTGTTTCTCAAGAGTTTGGTTATAAAGCTTTAGTTACGGAGATCTCGCCGGATAAATTCCATTACGGCCGCATTCCGGTATTTGCAACTTATTCATTTAAAAAGAACAGGATCTTCTTTGGCGTTCAGGCTTCTTACATGCTAATTTGTCGCTCTATTGTTTCAAGCTATAACGAATCGTATAAAACAATAAGTGATCAAAAAACCGAACGCACTTTTGGATATACGAATGGCATAAATAAATTTGATGTATCCCTGATGTGTGCTTATTCTCGCCCGATATACCAAAAATTTGGATTAGGTATAGGAATGGATTATGGATTTAAAGACACCAAGGATAATGCCTACTTCGGGTCAAAGGCAATTGAAAGAAATATGTCGTTCCAATTATTTATTAATTATAAAATACGTTAAGCCATGAACAGAATTGTTTTAGCTATATGCTTCGTGATGATCATCCTGCTTTCGTGTAAAAAGAAAACAGAACCTATTGTAACTAATGAGACGCCTATTTTTTCTTTCGAGGGCAAGATCAACGGAATAATGACCAATATTTATTCGGGCACTAATGATTATTTTATGTACTCCGATCATGGTGTTGATGCTAATAATGTAAAAGAATTCAGAGGAGAATTAAAAAAACGAGGGTGTTCCTCTTGCACTAACGGTTTAAAATTGATCATTAAAGATTATCGCTTGCTTAATCTTGCGCCAACAGTTATTGACTCAAGTTTATCTTCAAAATATTATAGTTACTCTACTCCGATAGGAACGCCTAATTCTTACAGCATTACGTTTGTGCCACAATTTACAGGAGGCACAGCACAAACCTATAGCTGGACCTTCCACGATGGAAATTCAAGTCTTGCCAGTCCTTCAAAGATCTATTCAACATTGGGCAAATTTAATGTTTGTTTGAATATCACATCGGCTGCTTCTTGTAGCAATGGTATTTGCCACAATGTGACTATTGGTTCCATCGGAAATAACGTGGAAGCCGGTTTTGCCGCATCAACAGCAACAGGAAATGCCGTAAACTTCACTGCGCAGCCCGCTTTAGGTACTCCACCCTATAGTTACCTGTGGAACTTTGGAGATGCGAATACCTCAAGCCTTGCAAATCCTTCTCATACCTATTCAACCAATGGCGCTTATCTTGTTACTTTAACCGTAACAGATTCAAAGAACAATTCGTCATTGTATCAAAATAACGTAGCCACACAAAATCCCGGAACCTGCATAACGCGATTTAGTCACATAAAAGTTCCTATCGCTAATACTTCTAATTTGGGAAATGTTATCATTGAATGGACAGATGCCAATAACACTACATTCACCACCGAGAATAACAGCCAACCCATCATCAGTGGCTTTAAAATAATCTCAGTGGAAGATTATATTTTGAACGAGAATCAACAAAGAACAAAAAAAATAAGAGCAATTTTTAATTGCACTTTGTATAATGGGTCCAATTCTGTTGTTTTTGAAGATGCGGAGATCATATTTGCTTTTGCTTATCCATAAATTTATTAAATTGATAGTCAGTTGCTTAAGATTATCTTCCAACACTCATAATTAAATACTCGTGTATAGTTTCAAAAGCGAGTATCATGAAATATCTATCAAATCAATTTCTATACATTTTTATTATCATTAATTGTAATTTAAGTATTGCGCAAAATTTTTGGCAAGCAACCAATGGTCCGCAAGGTGGAGTTTACAGAGACTTTAGCACCAATAAAATTACAGGTAATTCTTACCTTGTTACCCATTGGAATACAAATCACGGCAATGGATTAGGAGGTAATCTTTTTACGTCGCCCAACGGAGGTATAAGCTGGATTGAGATCGACAATGGTTTGTTGGGACAGGCAGTTTATAACATTGCATCCTCCACTACCAATAATGATTTGATACTCTCAACTGCTTTCTCATCCACTGCAGCACAAAGTATAATTTATCATTCGCCGAATAACGGATCTTTATGGGTTCAGAAAAATTCCAGCGTATTCACAGGTTCTGCCCCTGCGGTAGCAATGCTTTTTAATCTGACCGGAGATACAATTTTTGCGGGCAAAAAAAATGTTGGCGTGATGTGTTCAATAAATTCCGGCAGTACGTGGAGCGTTATTTCAACGGGACTTACTAATTTAAATAGTACAGATCTGGAATATGGTTACCAGGGGAAATTATACACTTGCACCGATAGTATCAATGCTACAAATGGTGCTAAAGTATTTGTAAAAAACGGTTTAAGCTGGACGAACGTAAGCACCGGCTTACCAAATACAAGGATCAATGATTTGTATTATCATTCAGCAACTTCAACAATGTATTTGGGCACCGCAAATAGTTTAGCAGGTGTAGGAAGAATTTATAAATCGGTGAATGGGGGTGCATGGACTCAGGTAAGTGGATATCCCGGAACGCAGGTTCTCAAAATATCAACAACTACCAATGGAGATCCTTTAGTAAGGGCTCTTGATCAGGGAGTGTGGCGCTATTTGTCGGGAATTTGGACCACCGTGAATTCAAATTTGAATTCACTTAAAACCACAGCATTCACAAGTGTTGGCAGCGGCACTATACTTCTTACAACAAATGCGGGAATATGGAAATTCAAT
>JAWXAS010000170.1:0-11006 GCA_034439635.1 Bacteroidota bacterium
CGCAGTGCGACAAACATAGCAAAGGACAAACAAGCTTGAAGTGATAGCCCGATAAGGCGCCCAAATAATAAAAAATACTTTTGGAGGCTCGACTATTTCATTATCTTTATTCGACATGGAAACCCTACTAACTTCCCATTTTACATCTGTTGCTAAAGCAATGCCCGATTATAGTCCTGAAGCAACCAAAAGGAAATTGGAATTATTAAAAGCATGCTCTCAATTAAAACTCAACAATACTTCTAATATAAAAAACTACCACAATACGCTTTTATTCTTATGCGGCTATGCCGAAAGCAAAGAAGTGTTCGGCGCGGCCATGCAAGAAATGAATCGTTTGTGCGATGCGGTGTTGGAACTAAGCGATATAAAAAAAGATAGTTTAAGCAGCAGCGGTATTGCGTTTACCGAAACACAAAGTAGTTTTAGTTTAAAAATAATGCTTTGGTTGGCGAATACCTACCCTAATGATGTTTCATTGCATTCGTTTGATGAGGAAGGCTTGCACCCAAAGGAATTATTAAAGCACAGCATGAACGAAATGGAGTTTGAGATGATAAGCGATGAAAAACTTAGCAAACTCAAATGGCTTGAAAAAGCAAGCGGCTTTAAAAAGAACAAAGATATTTTAAAATGGTATTTGAACAAAGTAGATGAATTGCCATTGAATGATCAACTCAAAGAGCAATTGTTTGAGTCTACCAAACTATATACTTCCATTATTCCTACTAATCCTAAATTTTCAAGGAGTTTTGGAAGTGCGAGTATTTCATCTCGCTATTTTCATTCGAATGGTATCTTAAAAAAATTCAACGAGCATCAACTCATTCATACCAAACTTCCTAAAGAGAAAAAATTAACTGCAACTCAAAAAGAAGAAGTGCTTTCGGCTTCTCGAATTGCATTGATCTTACTTCATCGCGAAACCGACCCTATTACTTACTGCTCACCCGAAGGAATAAAAGTATTTGACCTGGAACATGGGCTGAGTATTGCACTTTTTAGCATCGATTCTAACTGGCGTTTACCAATGGAAAGCTATATTGGATTTATGATGTTTAAAAATGGTTACCCCATGAGTTATGGCGGGGCGTGGTTATTTGGAAAACGATCTTTAATAGGAATAAATATTTTTGAAGCATTCAGGGGTGGCGAATCGGCATTTGTATTTGCGCAATTGCTTCGTACATACAGGCAGGCTTTTGGTGCCGAACAATTTGAAGTGGAGCCTTATCAGTTTGGGAAAAACAATCCCGAAGGATTAAAGTCGGGAGCATTTTGGTTCTATCATCGCTTCGGATTTAGACCTCTAGATCAAAAATTAAATGAGTTATCCATTATAGAACACGAAAAAATAGGAAGCACTAAAGGTTATCGTTCTTCTATTGAAGTTTTAAAACAATTTACACACTCAAACCTTGGCGTAAATTTTGGACATGAAAAACCGGGCATTACTCCATCGCACATAAGCTATTTTATTACAAGCGTTATTGCCAAACAATTTAATGGCGATAGAAAATTAGCCGAAGAAAAAAGTAAACAGCTCTTAAAAACAAAATTAGGGGTGATGTATTCGAAACTTAAAAAAGAAGAAAAGTCTGGCTTTGATAAATTGAGTTTATATATTGCTTTTTGCCTGGATCTTGATAAAGTGAAAGCAAAAGATAAAGTTCAATTGATAAAACTTATCAAGGAAAAAGGCACGAATGAATTTGAGTATATTCGTTCCTTTTCTCAATTCCCCTTCGGAAGGCTTTTTGTTAAACCCTTATTGGAGTTCAGAACTTAGAAATATAGCCACAAAGCCCCCAAGACGCTAAGCTCAACAGGCTCTAACAAATAATCGGACATTTTTTGAGCCTTCGCTCCATAGTGGCAAAAAGGCCAAACAGTTTGTTACTTCCTTGTCAATATCTTCTTTTTTTAAACCCCCTCTTAAGCTTATATTTACACGGTTTATCTCATTGGTAAATCACTATTTTAAGACATTTTCTACTATGCCCAAAGATCCATCCATAAAATCAGTACTAATTATCGGTTCAGGTCCAATTATTATTGGTCAGGCCTGTGAGTTTGATTACGCAGGCTCACAAGCCGCAAAAAGTTTACGTGAAGAAGGTATTGAAGTTACTTTGATCAATAGCAATCCTGCTACTATCATGACAGATAAAGTAACTGCAGATCATATTTACCTTTTGCCTTTGGATGTTAAATCCATTAGTCAAATTTTGAACGAACGCAAAATCGACGCAGTACTTCCAACCATGGGCGGACAAACAGCTTTAAATCTTGCCATGAAATGCGAAGATCTTGGCATTTGGAAAAAACATAATGTTCGCATGATTGGCGTAGATACTCAAGCCATAAAAGTTACCGAAGATCGAGAACTGTTTCGTATACGTATGGAAGAAATTGGAGTTCCAATGGCTCCAAGCAAAATTGCTAAATCATTTTTGGAAGGAAAATCCATTGCACAAGAATTTGGTTTCCCTTTGGTAATTCGTCCTTCGTTTACCTTAGGCGGAAGCGGCGGATCAGTAGTTTACGAAAAAGAGAATTTTGATTCGTTGTTAAATAGAGGCTTACAAACTTCGCCAATTCACGAAGTATTAATTGATAAAGCAGTATTAGGTTGGAAAGAATACGAGTTAGAATTACTGCGCGATCAAAATGATAACGTAGCAATCATCTGTTCTATTGAAAATTTTGACCCCATGGGTGTTCACACAGGAGATAGTATTACTGTTGCCCCTGCAATGACACTAAGCGATTCAACGTATCAAAAAATGCGTACCATGGCCATTATGATGATGCGCAGTATTGGAAATTTTGCCGGAGGTTGTAACGTTCAATTTGCCGTGAGTAATGACGACAAAGAGGATATCATCGCCATTGAAATTAATCCGCGCGTTTCTCGTTCATCTGCTTTAGCAAGTAAAGCTACCGGTTATCCAATTGCACGCATTGCAAGTAAATTATCAATAGGTTATCACTTAGATGAACTCATCAATCAGATCACTAAATCAACTTCTGCATACTTTGAACCAACATTAGACTACGTGATCGTGAAAATTCCGCGCTGGAACTTTGATAAATTTAAAGGCTGCAATCGCGAATTAGGTTTTCAAATGAAATCGGTTGGTGAGGTAATGGCCATTGGGCGTAGCTTTCAAGAGGCTTTACAAAAAGCGTGTCAGAGTTTAGAAATAAAACGTAATGGATTAGGCGCTGATGGAAAAGAAATTACAAATCAGGCTGAATTACTTCATGCATTGGAAAAACCAAGTTGGAATCGTTTATTCATGATATACGATGCCATGAAATTGGGTATCTCCATTAAAACCATTCAAAAACTTACACGCGTAGATATGTGGTTCCTTACACAAATTGAGGAAATGATAGCGCTGGAGAATGAAATTTCAAACTATAAAATTGAAACACTTTCGAAAGATCTGTTGTACGAAGCCAAACAAAAAGGTTATGCCGATAGGCAAATTGCGCACTTATTGGATTGCTTAGAAAGCGCAGTGTATAATAAGCGTAACGAAATGGGCATTAAACGTGTTTACAAATTAGTTGATACTTGCGCCGCCGAATTTGAAGCAAAAACACCTTACTACTACTCTACTTTTGAAGATGAGAATGAAAGCGTTCGCAGCGATAAGAAAAAAGTGGTGATCTTAGGAAGTGGTCCTAACCGTATTGGACAGGGAATTGAATTTGATTACAGCTGTGTGCATGGTGTATTAGCAGCAAAAGAATTAGGTTACGAAACTATTATGATCAATTGTAACCCTGAAACGGTTTCAACTGATTTTTCTACGGCAGATAAATTGTATTTTGAACCCGTTTTTTGGGAACATATTTACGATATCATTCAGCACGAAAAACCTGAAGGTGTAATTGTACAGTTGGGTGGACAAACAGCTTTAAAGCTTGCCGAGAAATTAGATCGATATGGCATAAAAATAATAGGAACCGATTTCAAATCATTAGATCTTGCCGAAGATCGTGGAAGTTTCTCTACACTTTTAAAAGAAAATAAAATCCCTTATCCAAAATTTGGTGTGATCCAAGACAGCGAAGAAGCTATAACTTTATCAAAAGAATTAGGTTTCCCTCTATTGGTCCGTCCGAGTTATGTATTAGGCGGTCAAAGCATGAAGATCGTTATCAACGAAGAAGAATTGGAACAACACGTTGTTAAATTATTAAATGATCTTCCGGATAATAAAGTTCTATTAGATCACTTTTTAGAAGGTGCAATTGAGGCCGAAGCAGATGCGATTTGCGATGGTAAAGATGTTTACATTATTGGCATCATGGAGCACATTGAGCCAGCAGGAATTCACAGCGGCGATAGTTACGCCGTTCTTCCTCCATTTGACTTGAGCGAAGATGTAATGAAGCAAATTGAACAACATACGCGTACTATAGCTGTGGCCTTAAAAACGGTAGGATTAATAAATATACAGTTTGCAGTGAAAGATGGTCTTGTTTACATAATTGAAGCTAATCCGCGCGCTAGTCGAACTGTACCATTTATTGCTAAAGCTTACGATGAACCTTACGTGAATTACGCAACCAAAGTAATGTTAGGCGCTAAAGTAAAAGATTTCAAATTTGCCCCTAAGAAAAAAGGCTATGCCATCAAAATACCTGTATTTAGCTACGAGAAATTTCCAGAGGTACAAAAAGAATTAGGACCTGAAATGAAATCAACCGGTGAGGCCATTTACTTTATTGATGATCTTAACGACGAATATTTTCAAAATATTTACAGCGAACGAAATTTATACTTAAGTAAATAGTGTGAGATATATTTTTGTTTTATACTTCACCTTTGTCCAGACCTGCATTTTCCATGCCCAAAAAAAGACCAAACTAGACTCTTTACTCGCCCAGGAAAATAATTTCAAAAAAGACACTGTAAGTATTAAGAACTACCTTGTTATTGCAAGCAAACTTAAAAAGAGGAATCTCGACAGCTCAATGCTTTATGCGAATAAGGCTTTAAAACTTGCCACAGAACTAAAAGATGATTACTTTTTTATAAGAGCACGGCACGAAAAATGTCTTTTGATAAAAAGTCTTGGTAATTTTAAACAATCTTCTGACTCTCTGCTTGAAGTATATAATGACTCCAGATTATCAAAATACCCGTCAAGCCATATGAGAGTTTGTCTTGATCTTGGGGTCAACTATCGATACCTTGCCAATTTTGATAAATCCATTAAATTTCTACTTGAGGCGCTTTCTATAGCAAAAAGAAATAACAATAAAACCGGTATTTATAATTCCTATAACAGTTTGGCAAATACATATTCTCAGGTAGGTGTAATAAAAAAAAATAAAACAGATCTTGAAAGGGCCCTTGAAAACTATCAAGAGGCGCTTAAATATATAGATTCAACAAATGTTTCCTTAAAAGGAATGGTCCTTAACAATCAAGGCGTTACTTATTTTAATATTGGACAAATAATAAAAGATACTTTAGCAACATTGAGATCAATTCCACTTTACAAACAATCACTTGAATACAGAAGGATCAGTAATGATTCAGTCGGCATAGCAAACTTATATAACAATATTGGAAGCTCTTATCATGACCTTTATGTAGTATCAAAAAAAACCGCTTACCTTTCTCAAAGCTCCTATAATTATGAAAAATCCATTGAGATAGCTAAGCTCATAAATTTACCAGAGATATACACTTTCTATATTAACTATGCCGGCAACCTTAGCATGGAAGGAGAGGAAACCAAAAATAAAGAGGTATTGCAAAAAGCTCTCAAGTTGTTTTCATCTGCACATTTAATAAGCAAGGAAAATAACGACAATTATAATACTTTACTTTGTACGGAAGGTTTGGCTAAAACCTATCATGCTTTAAAAATGAACGATTCTTCAGTAGTATACTATATGAAATATGTAGAGTTGAAGGACACCATATTAAATGCCGAGAACAAACAGATAGCCGAAGACCTTGCGATGAAATACGAGAGTGACCTTAAAGACACTGAGAATAATAACTTAAAAGATCAGGCTGAATTAAGAGAAGATGTGATCTCTCGAAAATCAACACAAATTAATTTAATGATTGCTGGCTCCACATTGTTGATAACGCTAATAGTGCTCGTATTCATTTCACGTCAAAAAATAAACAAAGCTAAAATTGAAAGTGAAAAACAAAAAAAGATCATTGAAGAAAAGAACAAAGAGATCATCGACTCCATTAACTATGCGAAACGATTGCAAGATGCCGCTATTCCTTCGCAGGAATATTTTCGTTCTTTACTCCCCCATTCTTTTATTTACTATAAGCCAAAAGATATTGTTGCAGGCGATTTTTATTGGATCCATCAATTAAAAGGCAAGAACAAATTACTTGTAGCCGCCGCCGACTGCACAGGCCACGGTGTGCCTGGTGCCTTAGTAAGTATTGTATGCTTGAACGCTTTGAATAGATGTGTAGAAGAATTTGGGCTGACAGACCCTTCAAAAATATTGGATAAAACCACTGAGATCATTCAGCAATCATTTAGACTAGGAGAGAATGATGTAAAAGATGGAATGGATATTGGTTTAGCGCTTCTTGATATAGAAAAAAATGAAGGAATATTTTCAGGAGCCAATAATCCATTATGGATATTGAGTAATGGTATGCTTAAAGAAATAAAAGGCGATAGTCAACCCGTTGGAAAGCAACACAAGCCGAAGCCATTTACACAACATGAATTCAAGTTCAAAAAAGATGATCTGGTTGTATTGTTTACCGATGGATACGCCGATCAATTTGGCGGTCCTAATGGAAAGAAATTAAAAAGCAAAGTCTTTAAAGAACAGATTGCAATATACTCAACAGAAAACATTTCATACGTAAGAAAAAACGTAGAAGATATTTTTGTAAAGTGGAAAGGGAGTCACGAACAAGTCGACGATGTACTAGTTGTTGGAATTAAAATTTAAAACCATGAGAACACTTTTTTTAAGTTCGCTTTTATTCTTAAGTCTTTTTTTAAAAGCACAACAAGATGAGATCTTCCCTACTCCGGATGGAGTATTGATACACGCCAAATTTTACTATAGCGATGCGGCCGAAACAAAAATGATGGTGCTTTGTCACCAAGCACGTTACAGCAAGGGCGAATATCAAGAAACAGCTCCAAAATTCAATAAGCTTGGATACACTTGCTTGGCTATTGATCAACGCTCGGGAGATAAAGTAAATGATGATGTAAATAAAACAGCTGAGTTTGCCAAAAAAATGGGACTGCCTACCGAGTTTGAGGATGCAGAAACTGATATTAGACAAGCAGTGAATTATCTATTTAGCAAATACGGTAAAAAAATCACACTTGTTGGAAGCTCTTATTCGGCAGGTTTGGTTTTAAAAGTTGCCGCTGCAGAAAAAGATAAAGTAGAAGGAGTTATTTCGTTTAGCCCCGGAGAATATTTTCATGATACCACCATAGTTCGCGAAAGTTTAAAAAAATTAGATATTCCTGTTTGGATAACCTGCTCTAAAGAAGAAATTGTTGAGACAGAAAAACTGTTTAAAGGTCTTGAAAAAAAGAATATCACTTTTTTTAAGCCCAAAGAAGAAGGTAAGCATGGTTCCAAAGCACTTTGGAAAAACAACCCTGATAACAAAGAGTATTGGGAATCTTTATTATTGTTTTTAAAACCCAAAAAATAACACATGAAACAAATCGTTCTTTTCGCCTCTGTTCTGTTTTTAGCATACTGCACTTCCAACAAAAAAACATCTGCGGTAGATGATTCACCCACAGAAAAGGAATTAACTGTTGCCAAAAAAACTTGGCCCAGTGCAACATTAGCTGAGCTAACAGAAGGCAGATCTATTTATAAAAATCAATGTAAAGAGTGTCATAAGAATTTTACAATCACAAAATTCAGCGAAAAAAAATGGAAACACGAAATAGATGATATGTCTCCAAAAGCAAAACTTACAGCCGATCAAAAAGAAAAATTAAGCAAATATATTTTATCTTATAGAGAAGCGAACGCTCCTGTTGCTTCTGCAAAATAATTTCTGTTAATTCAATTACAAATTTAAAGGGCCCTAAAACAGCCCTTTTTTTATTGCGATTTACGCAAATACCTTTTACAAATTAATTACTTTCTGCATTTGCAAACATTTCCATGACATTACCATTACAAACATGGCGGTTAATACTACTTCTACAATTACAGTATCAATTTCCAATTTTTAAAAGTGCTGCAATAATGCGAGCTTTGATTTATAATTTAAATTACAACCATGGAAGCAAATACTAATTTCATAAAGATCGGAGATTACAGTTTAAGCTCCGAGTCTATAAAAAAAGCCATCTACGGAATTTATGACCTCAGCAATCAAATAAAACAATGCGTTATTAAAACAATCCCCGTAAACGGGTCGTGCAGTCAATTACTGATACTAATTGAATTATGTAGTAAGGATCTGTGTAATTGTGTGATGGAAAAAATAGTATTTTATGAATTCATTGGGGCTTTAAAAAAAGAAGGGCAATATTATCGTAATTTCATTAAGGAACTGGATTCAAATATTTTTCCAGAGATAAAACTGATCTATAAACCCGAAGGAAGTTTGTGATCCTAAATGGAGTTATTAAACAGTCCAATTGATAAGATCCTGCCCAATATCTTTACGATAATATTTCCCATCGTATTGAATTTGCTGCGCAGCCTTCATGCTTTTATCAACTGCTCCCTTGATATTATTACTAAAAGAAGTAATGGCAAACACTCTTCCGCCGTTTGTTAATACATCTTCTCCTTTTAATTCTGTTCCCGAATGAAATACTTGCGATTCTTTAATGGCATCTAATCCCCTTACAAGTTTTCCTTTCTCGTAATTCTCAGGATATCCTCCACTTACTAAAACAACCGTAGTGGCTACCTCGTTGATCACTTCAAAATTCTTTTCACGCAAATTTTGTTTTGCCACGCCTTCTAAAAGATCTAATAGATCTGATTTAATACGCGGAATTACCACCTCTGTTTCCGGATCACCCATACGGCAATTATATTCGATCACATAAGGCTCTCCGTCACAATTCATCAATCCCACAAATACAAAACCACGGTAATCTATTCCTTCGCTCCGTAAACCATTAATAGTTGGAATAACTACTTTCTCTTCTACTTTTTTTATGAACGCATCATCGGCAAATGACACAGGACTTACAGCACCCATACCACCCGTATTTAAGCCTGTATCCCCTTCTCCAATTCGTTTATAATCTTTTGCAGCAGGCAAAATTTTGTAACTTTTCCCATCGGTTAATACAAACACCGATAATTCTATGCCATGCAAAAATTCTTCAATAACTACTGTGGCGCTGGCATTCCCAAATTTGGCATCCATCAACATGTTTTTAAGCTCGGTTTTCGCTTCAGCAATATCGCTCAATATTAAAACACCTTTACCCGCAGCCAAACCATCTGCTTTCAATACATAAGGTGCTTCTAATGTTTCTAAAAACTTATATCCTTCTTCCAAATTATTTTTGGTAAAACTTTTGTACCGCGCGGTTGGAATTTTATACTTCTCCATTAACCGCTTGCTAAAATCTTTGCTGCCTTCTATTAATGCGCCATCCTTTTTAGGCCCAATTACAGCAACATCTTTCAATACATCATCATTCAAAAAGAAATCGTGAATACCATTCACTAAAGGATCTTCAGGGCCAACCAACACAATATCGATACCTTTTTCCCAAACCAGCTTTTTGATCCCTTCAAAATCATTCACGCCAATATTTACATTGGTTCCGCACAAAGCAGTTCCTGCATTACCCGGCGCAATATATAAATTCTCAAGCCGCTTACTTTGCGCTATTTTCCAAGCAAAAGCATGCTCTCGTCCACCCGACCCCAATATTAAAACGTTCATAGATTAAATTTGGTCAAAAATAAAAAATCCCCCGTTAAGCGGGGGATCTATGTTGATTAAAACTTCCGTTTGTGAAATACTTTATTTCCTCTTACCCTTCTTTGCGATCGGTCGCTATTTTGTTTGGTAAGAATACCGTCTCTTTGTTTTTTACCCTTTGTTCTATAACGCGTAAAGATGAAACGTTGCTCTTTATTCATTTTTTTAGAGCTAGGCGTTGGTCGATAAACCCAAGCCCCCGTTTTCCGGCTTTTACCGCGCTTTCCACCCCTTGCAAAAGCGTCGGCATTGCCTGCACTTTTGCCATTTCTAAATTTAGAACTTCCTCGGCGTTGGTTGCGATGTTCGCGTTTTCTACCTCCCGATTGCGAATAAACTTCGGTAACCAAGCCCGTAAAAAATAAGAATGTTAATATTAGTACAAGTCTCTTCAATCTAATAAAAATACAAAAATGGATTGTATCCTGCAAGAAAGCACAAAAAAACGGCATTCTTCAAGGGTTTGAAAGCAAAATATTAACAAAAGCCTGATCCGTTCTGTGAGTTATAGGGTTTAAACTGAAGATAGACTGTTGGCTTGTTTCTAAAAAGCAAAAACTGCATAAAATCAGAAAAACGCAATCACCACAGTTTTAGTGATGGGGACTGTAAGCATATCTTGCGATATTTTTAGGCCCGTCACGACAAGTCGTGAAGCATTTTCAAGGACTATGGCTGATTTTTATTTGTTCCGAAGGAACTCCTTTGGAGTAATAGAAATTCTACTCCCTATTTACACTTTAAGTAACCATTTTATCCCTCACAATTTAAGCCATTTACTCTTATTCCTCTAAACTAATTGGTTTTTAATTTGTGTACGCAACAAAAATATAAAATTTTTGTTGCGTACAGTTGTTCGATTTTTTTTGGCATTCTTAGTATACCCCCTCTCCAAAAAAAAAATTTGAAATCTGTTTCTAACATTTTTGTACTCAGTTCTCTTGTACTCTGCCTCTGTTCTCCGCACTTGTAAACACAGCACTCACGTACTCATTTTTTTAAAATTCAATTTTTGCTTTTATGCTATTAGAATATATTGATACCG
>JAWXAS010000171.1:0-9056 GCA_034439635.1 Bacteroidota bacterium
ATATTAGCCACTTGAAACCGTTAAATAATCGTATGAGAAAATTTAGAACCTTATCAATCGCTGTAGTTGTATTCGCACTATCGTTCACAACTGCATTCTCTCAAAAAGTATTGAAAAAAGCTGATGCCTACTTTGAACTAGGGCAATATTACAGCGCGATAAATTCCTATAAACAAGCATATGCCCCTGCGTCAAAAGCTCAAAAGCCTGCTATCCTTTACAAAACAGGTTATGCTAGCCAAGAGATCAATGATTACAAAGGCGCTGAAACTTATTACCAAAAAGCAATTGCGGCTGGTTTTGATGATCCAAATGTTTACTACCGCTTAGCGGAAGTGCTAAAAAATCAAAACAAATATGCAGAGGCAATTGTTGAGTACAATAATTTTAAAGCTAAAGGCGGTAACGCTAAAAAAGCTGATCTAGGCGTAAAGTCTTGCGAGTTATCTCAACAATGGAAAGATGCTCCAATGCGTTACAAAATAGAGAACATGGCACTTATCAATTCAAAAGAAAGTGATTATGCGCCAAGCTTCGCTGATAAAAAATATCAAACATTAAACTTCACATCGCGCCGCGCAGGTAATGCAGGCGGCGAGATCGACGCTAATACAGGTGGAAACAAATCTGATATATACGAAACAAAAGTGGATAAGAACGGTAAATGGTCTACCCCAATGTTACTTCCACCAACAGTTGACTCTAAATTCAACGAAGGTGTTGGTTGTGTAAGCAAAAAAGGTGATATGATCTTCTTTAGCCGTAGCCCAGAGTCTACAGGTAAGCAGTTAAAAACTCAAATCTTCATGGCTAAAAAACAAGGTAACACTTGGGGCGAAGCACAAGTACTTCCTTTTTGTGTTGACTCAATTGCTTTTGGGCATCCTTACCTTAGTGCTGATGGAAAAGTGTTATACTTTGCATCACGTATGAGTGGTGGTTATGGTGGAGCTGATATTTGGTATAGCACTTATGATCAAAAAGCAAATGTATGGGGTAAGCCTGTAAATTGTGGTCCTGCTGTAAACACAGATGGTAACGAGTTATATCCTACTTTATCTGATGATAGCAAAAAATTATACTTCTCTTCAGATACTCACCCGGGGATGGGAGGTTTAGATATCTTCGTTGCTCAAGGTGAAAACAATAAATACACTAAGCCTGTTGAAAATTTAAAATTCCCTTTGAACTCTGCGTATGATGATTTCAGTATTGTTTACGAAGGCAAAAAGAACAAAGGTTTCTTAACTTCTAACCGCGAAGGTGGTAAAGGAAGCGATGATATCTGGAGCTTTAACTTGCCTCCATTAGCATTCTCGGTACGCGGACAGATCAGCGACGAAGGTGACGCTCTAGCAAAAGGTAAAGGCGAACCGGTTGAGAATGTAAAAATAAAGATCGTTGGTAGCGATGGTTCAATAAAAGAATTCAACACATCAAAAGACGGTTCATACAAACTAGAGAAATTAAAAGAAGGTACTACTTACACAGTTTCAACTGAAACAGGACCAACTTCTAAATCTACTACTCATAGCCGCGATGGTTTCTTGGCTAATAAAGATCAACGCATCATTTCTACAGCTCAAATGAATGCTTCAAAAGAATTTGTTGCTGACTTTGAAGTGAAACCGGTTGTAAAAGAGATCCGCATGCCTGAAATCGTTTATGATTTAGGAAGCGCTGCTTTAAAACCAGAATCAAAAGATTCATTACTATTCTTATATAACATCTTAAAAGATAACCCAACCATTGTTTGTGAGCTTAACTCTCATACAGATACACGTGGTAAGGCTGCATCTAACATGACACTATCCACTGCTCGTGCTCAATCTTGCGTTGATTTCTTAGTAAAAGAAAAAGGAATTGCTGTAGAACGTTTAGTTGCTAAAGGTTATGGTATGTCAATGCCTCTTGTTTCTGACGCAGTTATTAAGAATGCAAAAACAACACAAGAAAAAGAAGCATTACACCAAAAGAATCGTCGTACATCGTTCAAGATCTTGAACTTTAACTACGTTGATCCAAATGCTATTAAAACTGGTCCTGGTAAAAACCCAGACAAAGATCCAGATGATCCAGAAGAAGAATAAGATTTTATAAAGACATAAAAAAAACCCCAGCTAATTGTTGGGGTTTTTTATTTTTACAAAGAATAAGCTTTTAGATGTTTTGCCACTAATTACACGAATGAACACTAATCTGGGTTTAAAAAATAAACACAGATTAGTGAAACAATACACACAGATTAGCGTAAATTAGTGGTTAAAAAAACATCCAGAGGCGAAGCCGAAGAACATATAAGCAAAATTAGAGGCTAAAAAAATGCAATTAAAAGTGGCAAAAAACTTTGTGGTATATAAAAGCAGCGCGGGAAGTGGTAAAACATTTACCCTCGTAAAAGAATACCTTAAACTCGCCTTAGGCGATCCACAAAAACTTCACTACAACTTTAAACGCATACTGGCACTTACGTTTACTAATAAAGCTGCTGCCGAAATGCGTATGCGCATTGTAAAGGCTTTAACCAATATTTGTGAAGGAAAGCCTACAGAACTTGATAAACTGCTTTGCGATGAAATTGGAGTTGATCAAAACGAACTAAAAGCTAGAGCGCAAATCCTGATAAAAGATATGCTGCATCATTATTCTGATCTTGCAGTAAGTACCATTGATAGTTTCTCCCACAAAATTGTAAAAACCTTTGCCCACGATCTTAAATTACCCGTTAACTTTAATTTAGAGACCGATACAAGCGAATTTTATAACAAAGTGGTATCTCAACTCATTAGCGAAATTGGAAACGATCCTTCGATCACCTTTCTTTTAAAAGAATTTGCACTTAATAATCTCGACGACGAACAAAACTGGGACCCTGAAAAAAGTATGCAGGAGTTTGCTAAGCTTTTGCAAAAAGAAAATTCGGTTGAGCATGTAAAGCACCTGGTTTCATTAAATGAGACAGAGCTTACTGCCATGAAAGATAAATTGAACGAGAAACTTAAAGAATATAAAAGTTTTGTTCAGCTAAAAGGCAAAGAGGCGCTTAACCTTATTCGAAAACAAGACTTAAGCGATGATGACTTTGCGTATAAAAAAGCCGGGCCACAAAGTTTTTTTAGAAAATGCTCCGACTTTGAATTAGACGACAATAATTCGCGTATAAAAACTGCAATTGAACAAAACGAATGGCTACCAAAAACAGCTGATGCAGAAACAAAAACTAAACTGAGTGCGATAGCACCCAAATTGAACAGATTAGGAACTGAACTTTTAAAGTATATTAACGAAAATAGTTCTAAGAATACTTTGTACGACTTGATCAGAAAACGCATCTACCCTATTCTGCTTTTAACCAAGATCCAAAGCATTAGTAATGAATTAAAGCAAGACGAGCAATTGGTTTTTATTGAAGAATTCAATACTCGCATTTTTGATTTTATAAAAAATGAGCCAGTATCCTTTATTTACGAACGCTTGGGCGATCGTTATAAGAATTTTTTACTAGACGAGTTTCAAGATACAAGTACCTTGCAATGGCAAAATATTTTACCGCTTATTGAGAATAGTTTGGCCGATGGCAATTTTAATTTAGTGGTTGGCGATGGTAAACAAAGTATTTACCGCTGGAGAAATGCCAATGTAAAACAGTTTGCCTTATTGCCACATCTGGAAGGAACGGAAACTTCTTTGCTAATGGCCGAGCAAGAAAAAGCGCTTATAAGAAATTACAAAGAAGAGCAGCTCAATACAAATTTCCGTAGTAGAAGCACCATTATTGAATTTAATAATAGTTTATTTGGCCATTTAAGTAAAACACTTTTAAAGCCGCTCTACGATAAAATTTATCACGGACAAGAACAAATACTAAAGAATAAAGAGATCGGTTACGTAAGCATTACCAATGATTCAAAACCCGGAGATGAACTTGAGCAATTTGTTTTTGATACAACATTGCAGCACATTGATCGAACGCTAAACAATGGTTATTCGCTAAAGGATATTTGTGTTTTAACCGACTCCAACCGCAGAGGAAGTGCCATTGCCAATTTTTTAAGTAAGAAGGGAATTCCTGTGATCTCAAACGATTCGCTTTTATTACGTAATTGTGCAGAAATAAATACCCTTGCAGGATTCTATTTGTATCTCCAAAACGGAAAAGACAACATAAGTGCTGCGGTTGTGCTTAATTATCTACTGTCGGTTAAAAAAATAAACCTTCAGCAATTTCACCAAGCATCTTTCGGAATTTCAAAAACAGATCTTTACAAAACTCTAGACGGTTTAGGTTTCTCCATATCAGAAACCGAATTACAAACTAAAAATTTATTGGATATTGCCATCTATTTGATTGAACGTTTAGAAATGGATAAGATCAGTTCGGCAGGAATTTACCTTCGTTTCTTTTTAGATGAAGTAAGCAAATTCATGAGCACGCAAAACTCAAACGTTAGCAATTTTAATACTTGGTGGGAAAGGCGATCAAAGGATTCTTCATTAATTATTTCGGAAGGATTAGATGCGGTAAAGATCATGACCATTCACAAAAGCAAAGGCTTGGAATTTCCAATAGTGATCATGCCGTTTTGTAATTGGAATGTGGCAAAAAGCGGTGAGCAATGGATACAAATAAACGATGATGATCTTCCAATTCAAAGCGCTTATATACCTTTAAATAAAACCACAGCTACTGCAGGATTTTCTAAAGAATTAGAAACCGAAAGTCAAGAAAGGATATTGGATAATATTAATAAACTTTATGTGGCGTTTACAAGGGCGGTTAACGAATTACATATTATTTCTTCTATCTCTACTGGCGATCGCCGCCAAACAGTTGATCATTGGCTTCGTCCTTTTTTTGATTCTACTAGCCTGCTCAAAAAAACCGAAAAAGGTTATGAATTGGGATCTCCAACAAAACCATCTAAACCTTCAGAAGTTATAAGCGGCGTTATTGAATTAAAACATTTAGATATAAAATCAGACCTACATTCCGTAAAAATAAAAGGCAGTTTTTTAAATGGTAGCGAATTAGTTGAAGGTGCAAAACAAAAAGGTATTGTAATGCATTATGTGCTTTCTAAAATAAAACACGAAGCGGATATTGATAAGGCCATAGAAGAAACAGTTTTAGAAGGTTTGATCAATTTAGATGAAGCCGTGGAATTTAAAAAGGTCGTTCTTCGTGTTATACAAAGCAAAGAACTTAGTTCGTATTACGCTGTTAATAAAAAGATCTATACCGAAAAAGAGATATTAATGGATACCGGCGAAATTTTACGTCCCGATCGTATTGTGATATCAGAAAACGAGGCCTGCATTATTGATTATAAAACAGGAAGGGAAAATACACCCAAGTACGAGCGGCAAATGAAAGACTACGAATGGGCCCTTGAGAAAATGGGTTACCAAAATATCAAAAAATTGCTGGTATATATTGAAGATTTTAAAGTAATTGAAGTATATTAGTAGCTTATAGCCTTTTAAAATCTATGAACAAACTACTTTACACCCTTGCATTTTTTATCTTTTTAGGAACAAATGCTCAAAATCCTGGGATTCGTTTATCTTATATTGATTCAACTGCTAAACCAGGTAACGATTTTTATACATTTTGCAATGGTAAATGGCAAAAGTCATTTCAGCTTTCGGCAAGCGACTCTCGTTATGGAAGTTTTAACGAGATCAACGATAATAATTTAAAAAATATCTACACGATCTATACTTTAGCATCGAATGATAAAACCGCTAAGCCTGCAAGCAATGCCCAAAAATTAAGAGATTTTTATAATACTGCAATGGACTCTTCAAAAGCAGATGCCATGGGATTAAAACCAATTGAACCGCTTTTACAACAAATTGCCAAAGTAAAAACATCCGATGAGATAGTTAAACTTAAAAGCAATTTAGATATGATAGGCGTTCGCTTATTTTACTCAGGTGGCGTTGATCCTGATCTTAAAAATAGTAAACGTAATTTATTCCAATTTAATCAGGCGGGATACGGTTTAGGCGATAAGGACTTTTACTATAATCCTAAATTTGAAAAAATTGCCGAAAAATACAAAGAACACATTGCAAAAATGTTAGTGCTGGCCGGAGAAGACAAAACCAAAGCAACCGACATAGCAAAACAAATATTTGAACTGGAGAAAAAGATCCTTGAAAAAGGTAAAACTACTCCCGAAATGCGCGATCCTGAAAAATTGTATAATCCAATTAGTAAAGCCGATCTAAACAAACTTGCTCCACTTTTAAAATTTGAATCGTATTTTAAAACTATTGGCATTGTACAACCTGATACTATGATTGTGCATTCGCTTGATTATTTTTCGGGATTAAACGCTATAATTGCTTCAACAGATGTAAACATCCTAAAAAATTATACCAAGTGGCTATTGATTCACGAAGCGGCTCCTTTTCTTTCAAAAGAATTGGTGAACGAGAATTTTGATTTTTATGGCAAAACATTAAGTGGCGCACAAATTCAAAAAGTAAGATGGCAACGCGTTCATAATATTGTGAATGCTAACTTGGGCGATATTATTTCAGAAGCTTACGTGAAAAAATTCTTCCCGCAATCATCAAAGGATAAATTACTTGCTCTTATTGATAATTTAATTGCTGCTTACCGCGAGCGTATTGATAGCAGAACATGGATGGAAGCTGCTACAAAAAAACAAGCGCATCGTAAATTAGATCTTCTTATTAAGAAAATTGGTTTCCCCGACAAGTGGAAAGACTATTCTACCTTACAAATAGCCACAAATTCCTATTGGGAAAATGTTGTTAAAGCAACCAACTTTGCTATAAAAGAAAATTTGACTGAACTTAAAAAACCGGTTGACCGTTATAAATGGTTAATGACGCCTGTGATGGTGAACGCTTATTACAACCCAACAACAAACGAGATCACTTTTCCTGCTGCCATTTTGCAACCGCCATTTTACGATGTAAATGCAGAAGATGCTGCTAATTACGGAACCATGGGTGCAATTATTGGTCACGAATTAACGCACGGTTTCGACGATCAAGGTGCGCAATTTAATGCTGATGGAAATTTGGTGAATTGGTGGTCGGAACAAGACCTAAAGAACTTTAAAGTAAAACAAGAAGCGATCGTTGCACAGTTTGACGGGTACATTGCTATTGATAGTACACACGTGAACGGCTCGCAAACACAAGGAGAAAACATTGCCGACCTTGGCGGATTAACCATGGCTTATTATGCTTATAAAAAATCATTAAAAGGACAAAAATCAAAAGTAATAGGTGGCTTTACAGGCGAGCAACGTTTATTTATTGCTTGGTGCCAGGGTTGGAAAACTGTAACCCGCGATGCAGAATTAAAACGCTTGATCACAGTTGATTTTCATAGTCCCGGAAACTTTAGAGCCTGGGCTCCTTTAACTAACATGAAAGAATTTTACGAAGCTTTTGATGTAAAACCGGGAGATAAACTTTATATAGCTCCCGAAAAACGAATTGAGATCTGGTAATGAAAAGAAAAATTTTTGGTTTATTACTTATACCACAACTGTTTGTTGCGCAATTAAACAAATTTGTTGCCGAATGGGCCGAAGATAAAGATCTTAAAAGCGCAGTACTTAGTTATTGTGTTTACGACTATAAAAATGATCTGGTATTAGCAGAAAATAATTCGCATACGTTCATGATCCCTGCAAGTACCATGAAAGCCATTACAACGGCTGCCGCTTTAAAAACCTTAGGTAATAATTATAGGTTTGCTACAAAAATTGCGCATACCGGAAAATTTACAAAAGAAACCGGCGTTATTGACGGCGATGTTTTGATCATTGGTAGTGGCGACCCCACCATTCAATCAGAAAGTTTTTATAAATCAGATTCTACCGGTTTAATGGATAAATGGGCGCAAGCCTTGAGTACTGCTGGCGTAAAAGAAATTAAAGGAAAAATTATTGGCGATGCTTCTACCTGGGAACATCAAGTGCCCGGGCACTGGATATGGGCCGATATTGGAAATTATTTTGGTGCAGTTCCTTGTGCATTATCATTTATGGATAATAAATTCAAAGTGATATTTAATAGTAAAGAAGCAGGAAGTACAGTGGAGATGGTGAAAATAAAACCGGAATCGCTTACCGCAAAAATGACCATTGTAAATAAAGTAATTGCCAAAGGAACCGAGGATGAAGCTTATGTTTATGGCGATCCGTTTGGTTACACGAAATATATTTCAGGTAGAATTCCGCCAAATAAAAAGAATTTTGAAGTAGAAGCCTCTATGCCCGACCCTGCTTTGATTTGCGCCGAAAGTTTGCTGAGCGCACTAAAAAAGAATGGCATTAAATGTAATAGTACAGCTACCAGTAATTACGAAAAAAGAGATACTAGTATAAAAAGCATAACTCTTTACACGCACTACTCTCCTTCACTCGAAAAAATTGTACAAGTAACAAACATCACCAGCAATAATTTATTTGCCGAAACACTATTAAGGGCAATGGCTTATGGTAGTCCTTCGAATGGAATTGAATTGGTAAAAAAATTCTTAGCAGCAAAAGGAATTGAAACTTCCGAATTATACATGACCGATGGGAGTGGATTATCTCGTGCAGATCTTGTAACAACAACACTGCAAGCAAAAATGCTAGGGAAAATACAAGCAGATAATATGATCGCGAAAAGTTTTTATAACTCATTGCCAGTTGCTGGTAAACAAGGCAGCATGAGTAATATTGGTAAAGGAACTTATATTGAAGGGAAAATGCGTGCAAAAACCGGTTACATAAACCGAGCGCGGGGTTATTGTGGTTATGTTACAACCAAAACCGGCAAAGAAGTTTCATTCTCGATACTTTTTAATAACTACAACTGCAGCGCCAAAGAAGCCAAAGTTAAGATCGAGAAATTTTTGGTGGCGCTTGGGGAGGAGTGATTAAATGAGTGATATGGGTAGGTTATTTATCATTTTCATTTTTTTCCTGACTTGTCCAAATTAGGTCAGCAGATTTAATTTTCGTAAAATTTCTATTATTGTCGGGCTTAGACTCGTTCTAATGCGACTTTCTTCGTTG
>JAWXAS010000172.1:0-27109 GCA_034439635.1 Bacteroidota bacterium
TAGCGCAAACATTAAGCAAAGCCCTAAACAAGGCTTTTCGTTCTATCACGGGCGCAGCATTACGGTTTAATTTACACTTAAAAACATCTGCCGCTTTTTTCATCCCTTTTTACTTTTTTTTAGAGATTTTTATCGCACTATTTTTAAACAAACTCAATATATAACAAGGCTTACAGAGTTTTTAAGGAAGGACTAATTAGTAGAGTTTCAAAAAGTATCTTTCTGTAATTTGGGCAGGCGGGCACGCTTGGAGTTTATCCTAGACTAAGTCGAAGGGATGCAACTAATTATTCCTTCACAACTCTTTGCGTTGAACTTCCCGCTTTCGTATTTACTTTAATAAAGTAAACACCGTTAGCGTAAGAACTCAGATCAATAATGGTTTCATTTGAAACTATAGGAACGGTTTTTAACAGGCCGCCTATTATATTAAAAATTTCTGCATTCAAAATACCATAATCATTTTTAATGATCTTCATTGTAATTTTGTTATTTGTAGGATTCGGAAACACTTTAAAAATAGATACATCAGCCGGTAATTCTTTTACGCTAACCGGCAGTACGCACATATTTGGTATTCCCCAACCTATGGTGTTGTTTGGTGTTAATTTATTTGACGCTGTTTTTCTAAGCGTATCTAAAACTTTCATTGTTTTAAAAGTGTTATGACGCTGCCAAAAACACGCTACTGCTCCAGCTAAAACCGGGCAAGCAAATGAAGTTCCGCTTCCGGTATTAAACCCGCCAGACGTATTCGCTACCCAAGCATTTGCACCTCTTGCTACAAGATCAGGTTTTATGCGACCATCTGCTGTTGGTCCTTTTGAACTAAAACTTGCGTAAGACCCTAAACTATCAATAGCTCCAACGGTACAAATACTATCCGCATCAGCAGGTACACCAATAAATTGCCACGGAAGAGTGCCATCATTACCTGCAGAATTTAAAACAAACATTCCTTTGCGCACTGCCATAGTTGAAGCAATACTCATGTGATACGTTTTACCATTCAATGCTGTGTATGTATGATTAAAAGCTGCTTTATCAAATGTGGTATAGCCAAGTGATGTAGTTAAAATATCTACACCAACGCTATCTGCAAATTCAGCGCCTCTGATCCAATTATATTCTTCACTTGGTGTTTCCGGTGAAGCGTCTTCAGTGCGCAATAACCAATAATTTGCTTGTGGCGCTGTTCCTACCATTACACTTGGCACACAAGCAGCCATGCATGACAATACCGACATTCCGTGCGAGTTATCTTCATAAACACTATTTCCGCCAGTAACAAAATCGCGTGTTCCTAAAACACCTCCACGTGCAAATAAACTATCAAAGGCCGGTAAAATATTGGCATTATTAAATCCCGCATCCAATACAGCAATAGTCATTCCTTGTCCTTTGTAACCATAACCATGCAAGCACACAGCGTTCAATTGCTGCGCTTGCCAAAATCCCACACCATAATATTCAACAATACCTTGGCTTTTTGCCTGCTCATTGTTTTTTTCCGGAATTGCTTCTTTCTCAAAAACAATTTTAAATTTATTTGTAGGGTTAGTGTTTACAACAAATGAAAGCGAATTGATAGCATTAGTTGCGGTTGAAATTGCAACACTTACGGTACTTGTGATCACTACAGCCACTGAATTCAACCATTTTGAAGCATACAAAACTTGCACATTGGTAATATTATCAATTTGTGTAATGTAAGCCGGTGTTACAGGAAGATCTGTTTGGTCGATCGCAATACTTTGCGTTGTTCTTCTATCAACCGATTTTTGAGTAAGAAAAGCGGTTGGTGTGCCAACCGAATAAGGTGTTCCAGTTTTATCTGCCAACTTTATCCAAAATTTTGTAGAGGCTTGTGCATTAAGTGCATTTGCGATAAAAGCAATTAAAATTCCAAGTACTATTTTTTTATTCATTTCCATAACTAACTAATGTTTGTTTGTATATAAATCCTTTTTCAATGCGTTGTTCAACCGGAATATTGGCAACAACCGTATTAGAGTAAATGTCCTTTATTTCACGATACACTAAACCTATTCCTTTTGAATATTTTTCTATATTATAATGAACAGAAATAAGCGTTCTTTCGTCGCGTTGCTTTACAGTTAAAACTTTGCTTAGTGCATTTCCATTTATAGTTTCTGCTTTATCAATAATGAAATAGGCATACATTAACTCTCCTAAATTATTATTAGCATTTCCATTCCAAATAACATTTAAGGCAACAGGAAAGATCATTTTAGTAAAACGTATATTACTTTCAGCAACCTGTATTTTTTTATCGTCGGCATTTACCATCCACACTTCTTTAATAGTATATGGTATACTATCGTATAGCTTATTGGGATTATACATTTTTATAAAACGCTCTAACCTAATAGCAGGCCGGCCTTCGTTATCGGTAAAGCTCTCTACCAACTTTTCCTTAATACGATATTTATACCTTACCGTATCTAAAGTTAGGTCGTTATAAACTGTACTATCCACATCGTAAATCACAAACTTACCCAACTTTGTAGGATAATAATCCAATCCTAACACCGAAGTAGCGTCTTCTGTCTTTTTTTTACATGAAGTAAGCAATACGCAAACCAATAGTATAGATCTCAGAGCTTTGATATGGCAATTTACGAAAAAAAAAGCAGTCCCTAAAATCTATAAACCCCTTGGTGGGCTTAAAAACTATTAGTAAATTCGGGTATTCTTTAGCATGAGCCAAGAAACAAAAGACGCGGTAAACCTTATTTTAACAGATTATTTAGAAGCTAATAAGCACAGGAAAACATCTGAGCGTTATGCCATCCTAAATGAGATTTATTCGTACGATGGGCATTTTGATATTGAGCATTTATATTTGCTCATGAAGAACAAAAAATACAGAGTAAGTAGGGCCACTTTGTATAATAATATTGAGATTCTGATAGATGCCGGCCTGGTGATAAAACACCAATTTGGCAAAAATATGGCCCAGTTTGAAAAAGCGTATAAGTACAAACAACACGATCATTTAATTTGTACCGATTGCGAAAAATTATTTGAGTTCTGCGACCCGCGCATTATGCAGATCCAGAGAATGACAGAGGAACTTTTGGATTTTAATATCATTAATCACTCTCTTAATTTTTTTGCAAAATGTAGAAGTTTAAAAGAAAAAGGACATTGCGAACACATAAAAAAATAAATTATGGTATTTGAATATTTTATAACACAAGAAGCTAACACAGCAACAATTACTCTAAAAGGAGAATTGATAGAAAAAAATCAAGCGAATGATCTTATCAAAGAAGCTGATGAATTATCTGCTGCCAATTGCCAAAAATGGGCCATTGATATGAGCGAGCTCAAATACATGAATAGTAATGGACTTAATACCCTTATTCAATTGCTAACCAAAGCACGTAAAATTGGTGGTGAGGCTGTTTTATATAATTTGAATAAGAAGATCCAAGAGTTGATATTAATCACCAAACTCAATACTCTTTTTAAAGTAGCCGGAACAAAAGAAGAGGCTATGAAAATATTGGAAAACTAATTACATTTTGAGCAAACATTAACTACTTTTTAGCTAGTAAATTTTTTATCTCAACCAGCTCGTTTTTTATTTCATTCAATACTACCGAATCATTATTTACAGTTGCAACTCCACCTCTCGATTTTTCTTTTATCACTTTTTCTCGTTGCAATAATATCATATTCTTAAATTCTTCCGCATCCTCCACACCCGGAATACTCATCATATTACTATGATGCGCTCCTCCACCGCCTGCAGTTTCTACACGAATAAAAGTTAATCCGAACGACCGTAGAACAGGTCCGCCAATGAAAGAAACATCTTGTATGTTTTCTAAGGGTATGGTTTTTTCAATATGCACAACTACGCCTTTTGAGAAAAATAAATTCTTCTCGCTTAATTCGCACTTTAATGTTTTAAAGAATTTGCCCGACAGCCATTGACCCAAACCGCACAACCAAAAGGGAATAAAAATAATTCCCACAACGGTAACAAACATATAAAATAATACAACTAAAAATATATACGTTTTAAGTGTGGGGTTAAATACTCCTTTTTTTAAAATTATATTTTGATTTTCCATGGTTTTATGTTTCTATTTCCAGAATATTTCGCAGATCCACGCAGATCAAAACATCTGCGGAAATCAGCGCGATCTGTGGGAGATCTATATTACGATTTGCAATCCATCAAACGCCAACTCAATATTATCAGGTAATTCCTTATTCACGTCTTCGTGCAAACCTAATTGATGAGAGATATGCGTAAAGTATGCTTTTTTTGGATTCAGTTCTTTTACAACTTCTATGGCTTCGGTAAATGTAAAGTGCGAAATGTGCGGTTCGCGACGTAATGAATTTAAAACTAACACATCTAAATTCTTCAACTTCGCTCGCTCACTTTCTTCAATCAAATTAGCATCGGTAACATACGCAAAATTATTTATCCGGAACGCTTTTACATTCATCATATAATGTTTTACATTGATGGGCTCAATAGTTATATCGCCAATAGAGAATTTCTCTTGATCAAATTCTATGACTTCTATTTGAGGTATGCCCGGATATTTATCATCTGAAAAAATATAGGCGAATTCCCTTTGTAAAGCTTTATACACTTGCGCTGTGGCATACACAGGCATCACCATTTTATTAATAAAGTTAAAGGCACGCACTTCATCTAACCCTGCAATATGATCTTTATGCTCGTGCGTAAATACTACGGCATCGAGCTTCGTAAATTTCTCACGCAAACATTGCTGCCTAAAATCCGGACCGGTATCAATAATTAACCGTGTTTTTTCTGTTTCCACTAAAATAGACGTACGTGTTCGCGTATCACGTTTATCTTGGCTAATACAAACCGCGCAGTTACAAGCAATCACCGGCACTCCTTGCGAAGTTCCTGTTCCTAAAAATGTAATCTTAATGCCTTTCATTGAAATACAGAAATAACATGTAAATAAAATGCCTTCAACACCCATGGCTTGGTTACAGCAATTACAGCTATTCCAAAAATTGCGCCCCAAAAATGTGCTTCATGACTAATACCATCCGAATACGTTCCTTTACGTTTACGTTGGATCAAATAAAAACTTACACCTAATAATAAAATTCCTACTAACCATCCCGGCATTGGAATAAAAAATAATGCCACTACTCCGGTTGGATTTAAAAGTATCCACACAAACATTACTGCCGAAATTGCTCCACTGGCTCCAAGCGACGAATACGAAGGATTGTCTTTATTTCTAACGTATTCGGTAATTGATGCAGCGTATATGCCACCTGTAAATAAAAAAAGATAAACCACCGAACCTAATTTATAGCTGTCGTAAAGCACAGGAAAAATGCGCGTTTCCAGATCGTGACCAAAACTATATAAAGCCAAAAAATTAAACAGCAGATGGATATAATCGCCATGAATAAATGCATGCGTTAGAAAACGGTAATGCTCATTCTCGCGCTTAATGGCATACGGATAAAATAAATATTTTTGCGTTGCTGCCGGATTCATAAAACAGTACACCGAGAAAACGGTAATAATAGCAAGAAAGGTATAGGTGATCATGTGATAAATTTAACTAAATACTCCATATGTAAAACTATAAATAACCAACACTGTGCTGCCGAAAACCGCGAAATTATATGTTGCCTTTAAGAAAACTCGGTGTTTGGATCGAAAAGTTCAGTTTCGAGGCACGTGAAGAAAAAAATTGCGCAGTTTAATTTCTAAAATAAGCCATTTTTTTTCGAACGTAACGATGAAAATGGACTTTTCGGACAAACACTAATTAATTTTTTTAGCTTTGTATCACATTGGCGCTTCAAATACATAACGAAAAAGAATTCAACGAGCTCTTCAACCTTCATTACAAGGAGCTTTGCCGTATTTTATTACCAATGATAAAAGATCGCGATGCTATTAAAGATATTGTTCAGGATGTATTTGTAAAGTTATGGATCCGCCGTAACGAACTAGAAGTGCAAACAAGTTTTAAAGCCTACTTATGTAAAGCGGTTGTGTTGAGAGGAATTGATCATATTCGCAAAGAAAAAACGGCTATGAAGGCCAAAACTGAATTAAAATTTGTTCAACCACAAAGCCATACCGATGTGGAAGAAAGTTTGAACGAAAAAGAAATGAAAAAAGCCATTGAAGAAGGCATGAACGAAATGAACGAAAGCATGAAGACCATTTTTCATTTGAGCCGATTTGGAGGATTAAAAAATCGCGAGATCGCCGAACAACTCAAAATTTCAATAAAAACTGTGGAAAGTAATATGGGTAAGGCCTTAAAAATCATGCACGAAAAGTTAAAATCATACATAAAACAGGCCGGAAAAGCCCTAGTATTGTGGCTTTTGGGCAGTTTTTAATTTAACATAGGGTAAAACAAGCAGATAAACGACTTATATATACAGAGCACAACATGAAAAACTGGGACATCATAGTAAAATACCTTAATAACGAAGCCACAGCCGCTGAAAAGCAAGAGCTGGAAGCTTGGTTAAAAAAGGATATGGCCAATGCTGCTCTTTACGAAGAAATTAAATTATCGTGGGAAAAAAGTGGGGAAGCTTTGCCTGATGATGATTTTGATGTTGCCGCCGGATGGGAATCTGTTCAAGAAAAAATAAAACAAAAAGATAATATAATTCCAATAACAGGGCGCAACTCGAGTTTAAAATGGGTATTGCGTATTGCCGCAGTGTTAGTGATAAGCTTGTCTTCTCTTTGGTATTACAACAATAGTGATCAAACTGTAACTCAACTTTACGTAAGCACAACCAACGAACCAAGACTCATAACTCTTCCTGACGGTTCAACCATTTGGTTAAATAAAAATAGCGAGATATGGTATCCTGAAAAATTTGATAAAGATGAGCGTTTTATTCAATTAGAGGGGGAGGCATTTTTTGATGTAGTGAGAAATCCCGCTCAACCATTTAAAGTACAAAATAAAGATTTTGAAGTGAGAGTATTAGGTACTTCATTTAATGTATTGGCATATAAAAATTCCAAACAGGTTGTAGTTACCGTTGAATCGGGAACTGTTGCACTTACCAATATACACTTTGAAACTCTTACCCTCACAAAAGGCGAGGTTGGATCCATTAACAGATCTAACAACCATATATTACAAACGGTGAATGCTGACCTTAACTTCATGGCTTGGAAAACCCGTAAACTCAGCTTCAATAACCAATCTATCAAGCAAGTTTGCGATGCTTTAAAGAAACATTTTTCAATAGATGTTATTGTTGAAGATAAAACCATTTATAATTGTAAATTTACCGGTAGTTTCGATGATGCGAAACTTCAGGATGTGCTAAAAACAATGGAGGCCGCCCTGAATATTAAAGTGAAAACTAACCAAAACCGGGTAACGATCTCTGGCAAAGGCTGCGAATAGAAAAAGAAATTACTCTGCCTTTTTAATCCTCTGGCTCCTTTCTCTTTTTGCTTATTCTCAAAGCCCACTTCAAACCAAAGTTTCTTTCAATTTTAAGCAAACCAAACTTAGCGAGGTTTTTGAACAGATCAATTCAAAAACGCAACTTAACTTTAGTTATAGTAGTGATAACATCGACCTGAACGAATCCATTAATTTAGAAGTAAAAGATATAGAAGTTGAAGAGCTATTTAAAAAACTTTTTGAGGCACGCCAGATAAAATGGACACTCATAGGAAACCAAATTGCTTTAAAAAAAATAAAATTCTTAAACATTAATGGTAAACTTTCTGACCTTGATAATAACGAACCTATTGAATTTGCTACCGTTTATTTAATTGGCACCTCGTATAACACAAGTAGCGATTACAAAGGAGAATTTAATTTATCAAAAATTCCGGCCGGAGATTATACACTTACCGTTAAAGCCTTTGGTTATACCCCTACGCAGCAAATTGTAAATTTAGTAGATCAACCCTTAATAACCGATCTTAAAATCCCTTCGCAATCCATTCAGCTAAACGAAACAATTATTGTTTCGGATAATATCATAGAAAAAACATCGGTGAGCCAAATGGAGATCAATCAAACGCAAATTGAATCAGGAAAAGGAATTTCTAACGATCCTATGAAAACCATTAATGCCTTACCCGGTGTTGCTTCAGATAATAACATGTATGGGCCGGCAGCAATTTATGTTCGCGGCGGAGAATCATTCGAGAATTTATTTTTGCTCGATAATATTCGCTTGCCTTTTCCATTTTATTTTTTCGGACAATCAGTCATCAATCCCGATATGTTAGAAAAAGCCGAAGTACTAACCGGTGGCTGGGGTTCAAATTACGGAAATGCCATGTCTTCGGTGTTTAACTTCTCTACGCGGAATGGGAATATGGAAAAATTTAAAGCCAATGCCGACCTCAGTGTATTTTACATGTCGGCTTTGGTTGAAACTCCTATCATAAAAAATAAATTGAGCATCATTATTGGTGCGCGTAAAAGTAATTTTGATGTATTGTTCTCAACCGTTTTACCTAAGCCACCTAAAATGGGAGATATTACCGGAAAATTAGCCTGGGAAATAAACAGCAAGAACAAACTTACTTTTACAACTTTAAACGTTCAAGATCGCTTGAATTTTTTGGATAGCAATGTTCTTTTTACAGGGTTTTATGCCAATGATAAGATCAATGCGCAAAACTTGCAATTACAAAGTGTTATTTCAAATAAAGCCTACAGTAAACTCTCCGTTATGCACTCCGGTTTAGATCTAAAAGCCGAAGCGCCAAACACTTTTTTATATATAAAATTTAATAATTATGGATTACGCGAGGATCTCAGTTTTTATCCATCGCAAAAAGTAAAAATAAAGGCAGGTTTTGAAGTGAATCGCGATGATGAAAGTTCGCACGTAAAAGAAATTTACAATTCAACTGATATTAATATCACCGATACATCTGCACTTACTCAAGAGCGAAAAGTTAATAAACCTAATCATTGGGCAGCAGTTTATGGCGCCTACGAACGAACACTTTTAGAACGTTTAAAACTTAGCGCCGGATTACGAATGGAATTAAATGAATTAAATAACCGCTACGATGTATCGCCAAGAATTACCTTGAGTTATAATTTAAATAGCAAGTCGTTTATTTCGGCTAATTGGGGATTATTTACACAATCGGCGGGCGCGTATCAAGCCATTCAAAACCCTCAGATCATTTCCAATCAATGTTACCATTATATTCTTTCGTACAAGTATAATTTTAAACCCGGTTTTTTTATGAGGATCGAAACTTACTACAAGGATTATAAAAACTTAGTGATCTTTGATTCAGCGTTTGCATTTTCTAATAACGGAAAAGGAAATTCAAAAGGCTTTGAATTTACACTCATGAAAGAAAGTGGCAGGTTAAATGGTTGGTTAACGTATGGAGTATCTAAATCGGAACGCCGACGCAATTTGCAAACGGAAGTATATCCTTTCTTTTTTGATCAACGACATACAATTAATGCACTTGTGAGTTATAAATTGAAAGAAAAAAAACGCCGGTGGTTTGTGCCTACCCGTTATGCCCTCCAATTTAGATACAATACCGGCGCTCCATACACCCCGGTTGTTTCGACTGATTCAACAGGAGGTAAACTCAAACTTATTACGGGGGGCATAAATTCGCTCAGAAACCCCGATTACAATAACTTAAATGTTAAAATTCAGTGGCATCGCACCCTTGGGAAGAAGGAAAAACATGGAATGATGTATTATATGGAGATCTGGAACCTCTATTCGAGCAAAAATGTGATAGGAAGACTGTACGAAATAGGCAAAAACGGGGTGATTTCTACCAAAAACAACTATACAGTGTCCTTTATTTTTAACATTGGGGTGAAATTTAGCATAAATTCAACTTTTAATTAAAACTCACTCTAAAAAAAAACTTTACTTTTAAGATAGGGTACAGTCAAAGTTGCACGACTTATATGTAAACAGGCACATTACTAACCTTAAAAAATAAAGAAATGAAAAAATTAGTTTTACTATCGGCAATAGCTCTAAGCTTATCGGTATCAGCTCAAGAAAATCACACATGGCGCTGGGGCGTTCAATGGGGCCACCAAAGCAATAAATCTCAATGGAGCGGTGGCATGGACAATGCTCACGCACGTTTTCATGAGAACAAAAATCCTGATGGTGCATTTGACCTCATGTTTCGTTACGATCATGATATGCATTGGATGGCAACTTTAGGTATGGGTATTAATACGTATGGTTTTAATTTTGGCATCACTAATAATTATCAATTCTCAAACATGCAAAATCGTTGGAGTGGTGCAAGCGCAACGTTTACTGAGTTTGAAACGCCAATTTTGATCCACTATAAATTTAACCTTAACTGTAAAAACAGCCGTTGGGTATTAGGTGGAGGTTTTGTTCCAACTATTACAAGTTCAAAAAATGTAAGCGACACTTACGTACAAAATAATGATGGCGTAAAAGTTGCTTCAACACTAAATCTTACTGCCGAAAACGGAAATGGCGGAAGCACTATGGTACGTTTTGTTATTGCAAGAGAGCACGTGTTTAAAAAAGGAAGTATGTTACACGCCTCTTGGATATTTAACGTTGGCTTAAATGATAAAGCAAAAGCTACAGTTAATTATACGTTAGATAATACTACATATAATCATGAGTTCACTAACAAAGGAAATTTTGTTGGGTTCCGTTTAGCCTATTTCTTTAAACCTATTACTCACAAACCATCTCAAAGCAAGTATACTAAAGTACAGCCTACAACTACCTCAGTAAATTAATTTAAACATATATCGCCATTATGAAGCGAAACAGCACACTAGCCTTGTTAGTAATTGTAAATTGTGTTGTTTCGCTTTTTACTTTTTCCCAAAATCCAATTTACGTGAACGAAAAATTGGTAACCATTAACGGCTTCACCATCGATGCCATGGAGCCTCAACTATCAACCGACGGTAATGCACTTTTTTTTAATAGCCTTAACGACGGAATTACCACAAGTTTATTTTATGCCGCAAGAGTTAACGATACAACCTTCAATTACATTGGGGCCATGCCCGTGGTTAATCAAACCGCAACCCCACGTTTGGATGCAGTTGCTTCTATTGATACAGCAGATAATTTTTACTGGGTGTCTAATCGCGGTTGGCCAACTATTACCGAAAATCTTCATCGCATTCGTTTTTTAACTGTAGGGTATACAAACTTTGGAAGAGTGTATGGCGATTTTTATATTCCCTCGCCGGGATGGATAATTATGGACGCAGGTGTAAGTTATTATGGCGATAAGATAATTTATTGCAATGCTCTTTTTAATTCGTGCACAAACAACATGCCTTGCAAAGCCGCCATGGGCATAGCTCAAAAAATAAACGATTCCACTTTTAATAAAATGGCAAACACAAGCACCATATTTGCCAATGTAAACGATACGGTAAATTATATTGTTTACGCCCCAAATTTAACCGAAGATGGCTTGGAATTATTTTATAGCAGATTGTTACATAACGGAACGCAAACCGAGGTAATGCTGGCTACGAGAAGCAATACCAATAGCGCGTTTGGTTTTCCTTCACTTTTAGTTGGCGCGCCATCTCTTTTACCCGAAGCTCCAACTGTTAGCACCAATAAATCGAAAATGTATTATCATAAAAAAACAGGACCGATCTTTAAACTATTTGTACGTTATCGCCAATTAAGTGTAGATATAAAAGAAAATAAAATTGAAAATAAATATTCGATCTACCCTAACCCAACAAACGATTTCATCCATATTTCAGGAATTAAGAATGGACAAATGATCCAAATCCAAAATACATTGGGAGAAATGGTGGTTCAAACACAAACTTCAGATAAGATAGATATCTCTGCCTTAAATAAAGGACTTTACTTTATTATCTTGAAAGAAAATAATTCACAGCATACTTTTAAGATCATTAAAAACTAATAGTAATGAAGCGATTTTTATATGTTGTTTTCTTTTTTTCTTACACAAATATAATTTTCCCACAATCATGGCAGTCCATTGGTCCTCCAGGAGGTTATTTTAAGGACTTCGTTATTCATCCAACAAATCCACAAATTATTTTCGCCGGAAGTGATGACAGTGGTGGTATTTGGAAAAGTAATGATGCAGGAACAACATGGAGTTTAACTACATCATCTATTCCAAATTTTTCTGGTTGGAAAATTGTAGTTGATCCATACCACACTAATACCATTTACGGATGTGATATGTATGGCCGGTATGGTGTTATCAAATCTATCAATGGAGGTAATACTTGGCAAATAAGCAGTACTGGATTAGGAACCATTTACGAAAAAATGGTAAGTGGCTTAGTAACTGTTAACGGAACACCAGATACTTTATTGATAAGCACAGGAACTCAAAACCAAGGCACACCACCTCGTCCGGGTAATGGTATTTGGAAAAGCTTTAATGGTGGTGCAACTTGGACAGCAGCTGGATTGCAAGGGATAACTGCACCATGCATTGCATCAAACGGGCAAGGTGGTGCAATATTTGTCGGAACCGAAGGGTTTGGATTAAAAATAAGTACAAATCTTGGAACAACATGGATAACACATCCACAAATAATTTCAACAGCAACAATTTCTGAAATTGAATCAGATAGCAATATTGTTTTAGTATCCACGCTTTTTAATGGTGTTTATTTAAGTACAGATTACGGAAATAATTTTACAAATATTGGTTTAACTGCAGACTTTACATTTGACGTTAACATCTTTAAGAAAGTTCCAACCGTTGAACTATTTTCTAGCAGCGGAAGCGGATTAAAAAAATATAGCTCGGCAACAAACAGTTGGACTTTAGTAAATGACCCCTTACTTCAAAATTATTTATGCATGGGCATTGCTTCAAAAAGTAATACAATTATGTGCAGCAATTTTAATAATGGGCTCATCATTCGTTCAACAAATGGTGGATCAGCTTGGAACAGCATCGCACAATCTCCTAAAGCAACTGAGGTTGGTGGCATGTATATTAATCCAGTTAATTCAAATCATATTATTGCCTCGGTTTTAGGCTCATACAATTTTGCAACAAATAAAGGCGCTGTTTCTGAAACAACAGATGGCGGAAATACTTGGACGCGAAAAGGGCCCTTGGCACACGGGAGAGGTTTAATTAAAGATAATAGTACAACAGCAACATTTTATCTCGGTACTTTTGGAAATGGCTTGTACAAAACAATAGATGCCTTTAATACATTTACTAATGTTCGATCGGGCAACAAAGTCATTTATGATGTTGCCGTAAATCCTTCAAATCCGCAAGAGATATTGGTGAGTGAGCTTGATATTACGAGCACTACTCACTCTATTTTAAAAAGCACAGATGGAGGAAATACATATACGGTTACCTCTTCATTGATATGTACAAAATTAGAATATGATCCAATAAATTCTGCAAATATTTATGCTTCAACTTTTGCAGGTATATTTGTAAGCAACGATGGTGGAAGCTCTTGGAACAACTTACTATTTATTGGGATACCGCAAACTTGCGTAAAACCAACCGCTCAACATTTTTATTGTTCAAGATTAGATGGATACCTTGTAAAGGCTAACGGAACAAACACAGTAAATATTACTGGGCCATGGCCTGCGAACAGTCATATAAATAATATTATTGAACACAACGGAAGGCTTGTTATAGGAATAAATGGTGCTGAGAAGGATACGCTCAACAATTTACATGGTGCAACTTATTTGAGTCCCGATAGCGGAACAACTTGGATCAACATTACAGGTAATATGCCTTGCACTCATGTATACGGAATGAAGGCCTTGCAGGGTAGTAACAGCGATCTTTTTGTTGCCACTTACGGAGGTGGTATTTACAAACTGTCAAATATTGTAACAACTACTTTTGAAAACCATAAAACTTTAACTATTTTATCTGCATATCCAAACCCGGCGAATGACAAAATACATTTTAATAAGAATGTTTTCGCTATTGTATATGATATGAATGGCAAGTTAAAATTCAGAGGTGAAACTAAAGAAATAAATGTAGATCAATGGCCTCAAGGTATATATTTTGTGAAAAGTGGGAATGACTCTTTTAAAATGATCGTTTCACATTAACACAATAGGGTTTTATCTTTCTCATCCGACATATAATAAACACCTCCATGAAACAACTATTTACTACACTCAGCATTTTTCTTTTCTCATTTTACCTCAACGCTCAGGTAAATTCAACCAATAACCGAATTGTGATGGATATAAGCACGTTTCCTCAAAACGGTTCGTATAATTACGATTCGTGCTTTAAAGTTGGTGCCGATCTTGGAATGACACAAGTTGGTGTCTTTCAAAACTGGACCTCCTTAGAAACTTCGCCAAACACATACAGCATGACCTTAATGGATATTGCGAATTACTATTATCCTTTACATAATATGAAGATCGATCTTACCATCACTCCTATTCATACTAATAAATTAGAAGTTCCTTCTGACCTTACCGTAACTCCATTTAGCAGCACTGTAATGATCTCGCGCTTTAATAAAATGCTTGATACCGTTAAGGCTCATATTCCCAACCTACAATTAAGCTCGTTAGTAATTGGATCTGAACACGATGTTTATATTGGAAGCAATGCAACGCTTTGGACGGATTATACCGTATTTTACAATGCTGTTTGCGCGCACGCTAAAATTTTATGGCCTGGATTAAAAGTAGCAACAGAATTAACGTTTAATGGTATCACCACTTTTTCCTCACAAGCACAAACATTAAATAGCAATAGCGATTACATTGGCGTTTCCCATTATCCACTCAATACTAATTTTACGGTAAAATCTCCAACAACCATCACTAATGATTTTGCAACGCTAGTAGCTTTGTATCCTTCAAAAAAATTATGCTTCTATCAATTTGGCTATCCATCAAGTTCAACATGTAATAGCTCAACCACTTTGCAAACTCAATTCATCACACAAACATTTCAAGCTTGGGATAATTACGCTGCAAATATTTATATGATCGATTTTACATGGCTGCACGATTTGGACGCTGCTCAAGTGATCTATTGGGGAAATTATTATAATCTTACAAATCCTGCTTTCCTCGAATTTTTAAGAACTCTTGGCTTAAGAGACTTTAACGGTAATGGTGCCGACAAACCTGCGCTTAAAGAATTACGTTGCCAAGCAAAAGCGCGCGGTTTTAATAATTTATCCTTGAGTTGCACATTTACCGGATTAAATTTTGAAACAAACCAAAATAAGATCGCCATTTTTCCAAATCCCGTTTCTTCATTCATCAACATAAATTCCGAAACTCTAGTTACAAAAATTGAATTGATAAATATATTAGGCGATATTGTTTTAAAAGAATTTAATTCAAATGGGGTCGAAAAAATTAATGTTTCGAATTTGAAAGCAGGTGTTTACTTTTTGAAGTGCGACGAATATTTTACTGAAAAAGTAATCATTCAGTAGAGGCATAAATCACAGAGTCGCCTTTGGCCCCTCGCAGAGGTTACGGGGTTAAACTCCAATTTTTCAAACTGCCGCGTTAGAGATTGTAGCGAACAATCTTTTTACCTTTTCAGGCAAAAAGATTGTTCGCCGCGGCGAACGGAAAGCCCGACCCGTACAAGCAAAATGCTTCCCTAATAATTTCAAAGGCATTTTGCTTCGTAGGGGTAACGCCCAATAAATTAAAATAACTCTACCCTCTAATCAAACAATCCGCCTGGTTTTCTATACGCAGATCTTCCCAAATGTTTGTATGCCATTTCGGTGGCTTCTCTTCCGCGAGGTGTGCGAACTAAATATCCTTCTTGAACTAAAAATGGCTCGTAAACTTCTTCAATAGTGCCGGGCTCTTCGCCAACCGCCGTGCTTATAGTATTAATACCAACCGGACCACCTTTAAATTTATCAATAATGCAAGCCAAAATACGATGATCCATTTCATCCAAACCATTTTTATCCACGTTCAATGCTTTTAACGCAAAGGCTGCAATTTCAATATCAATTATTCCTGTTCCTTATATTTGTGCAAAATCGCGTACCCTTCGTAGTAATGCGTTTGCAATACGCGGTGTTCCCCTACTCCTTCGTGCAATTTCAAAAGATGCTTCTTCTTTTATTTCTACCGCTAAAATTTCGGCGCTGCGGTTTACAATTCCTGTAAGCACTTTGCTATCGTAATAATTCAGTCTACTATTAATTCCAAAACGGGCACGTAACGGCGATGTAAGCAATCCGCTTCGAGTTGTAGCACCAACCAACGTAAAAGGATTCAATTTTATTTGTACCGTTCGAGCATTAGGCCCGCTATCTATCATGATATCTATTTTAAAATCTTCCATGGCCGAATACAAATATTCTTCCACAACAGGGCTCAGTCTATGGATCTCATCAATGAACAAAACATCATTGGCTTCCAAATTGGTTAATAATCCTGCCAAATCGCCGGGCTTATCTAATACCGGGCCACTTGTTACTCTTAAATTAACACCCAAATCATTACTTATAATGTGCGCCAGGGTAGTTTTTCCTAAACCCGGAGGTCCATGCAATAAAACATGGTCGAGCGATTCATTTCTTTGCTTAGCAGCGGCCACAAACACGCGCAAATTATCCACAACGTTCTGCTGCCCTGCAAAATCGTCGAATTCTAAAGGACGCAAGGCACGCTCTATGTCTTTATCTGTGGAACTGAGGTTCTCACCTTCAGGATCTAAATTCTCGTTCATAACATCAAAGTTATAACAACTTCAAGCAAGTCCTTGCTACAATTTATGGCAATTTGATTATTTTTGGTAAAATCATATGAACTCTAACTTTTTAATAACCCTGCTTCCCCTGTTGCTCTTAACGTCTTGCGTTAAAGACAAGCCCGAACCTGTTAATAATTCTACGGTATTTGGTCCTGCCAAAAAAATATTTGTGGTTAATGAAGGTAATTTTGGCTCAAGCAATGCTGGTATCACACTTTTTGATACAGGAACCGGTAATGGCAGCGAAGACATTTACAAGGACAAGAACGGTGTTGGCTTAGGAGATGTGGCCCAAAGCATGAGCAAAATAAACGGGGAGATATACATTGTTGTAAATAATTCAAATAAGGTTGTTGTTTGCGACACTACCCTTAAACTAAAACGCACAATTAGCGGTTTAACATCGCCACGCTATATTGTTGGTGTAAGTAATTCAAAAGGATATGTGAGTGATCTTTACGCAAACGGATTAAGCATTGTTGATTTAACCACAGGAACAAAAACAGGCTCCATTGCACTACCTGGTAAAACCGAACAAATGGTGGCATTGCTAGGCAAAGTGTTCGTTACCAATAGCGAAAGAGATAAAATATATGTGATCAATACATCAAGCAATAGTATTATAGATAGTATCGTTGTAGGAATAAACGCCAGCAGTTTGGTATTGGATAAGAATAATAAATTATGGGTATTAAGTAGTGGCACACCAAGCGTACAAGGTAAATTAAGTTTGATCAATACTACAAATAATGCAATTTCGTGGAGCCAAGCTTTTGCGTTGGATGAAAAAGCAGGAATGTTGTGTATTAACGGAACAAAAGACACATTGTGGTACGCCAGTAAAGACGGTATTTGCCGCATGCCAATTATTGCAACCACACTTCCCAATGCATTTATAACTTCAACAAGTAATATTTACGGTTTGGGAGTTCACCCTGCCCGCTTTGAAGTATATGCAGCCGATGCTAAAGATTATGTTTCAAAATCAAAGATCTTTGTATATAAAACTTCTAACGGATTACTTTTTGGCAGTTTTAACTCCGGGTTTCTTTCGAACGGGTTTTATTTTGAGTAAGGGTTAATATGCATTTACACATCATTTCATTTGATATTCCTTTTCCTGCCAACTACGGTGGTGTAATAGATGTGTATTACAAATTAGTTTGGCTTCACAAGCTTGGTGTAAAAATTCATTTGCATTGTTTTGAATATGGCCGCGAACACTCAAAAGAACTCGAAAAAGTTTGCGAAAAAGTGTATTACTACGATCGCAAAACACATTTGGCAAGTTTATTAAGTATAGTGCCATACACAGTTCAATCGCGCATTTCAAAAAAATTACGCAAACGCTTACTTAAAGATGATTCGCCTATTTTGTGTGAAGTATTGCACACGTGCTATATTTTAAAAGATGCTGCATTTGCAAAACGGTTTAAGATCTATCGCCATAGTAATATTGAACATGAGTATTACCAAGGATTAGCCAAGGTGGAAAAGAATTTCTTTAAACGTTTATATCTTAAAACAGAAGCTTGGAAATTAAAACGTTTTGAGAAAATTGTGGTCCATGCAAATTTGATATTAGCCGTAAATCAAAACGATGCCAATTATTACCGTAAACAATTCCCCAAGGTAAAAACCGAATATTTACCAAGCTTTCATTCTAATGGCGAAGTAAATATTAAACCAGGAAGCGGTAATTTTATTTTGTTTCACGGTAATTTAAGTGTGGCCGAAAATAACGAAGCCGCTAAATGGCTTATACAACATGTGTTCTCAAAAATTTCATCGCGTGTTATAATTGCGGGACTCCAACCCGGTGAGGATCTTGTAAAAGAAATTGAAAAATTTGATCATATAGATCTTATAGCAAATCCAACCGACCCAAAAATGAACGAGCTTATAAGCACTGCGCATACGCACGTTTTGCATACCGCTCAAGCTACAGGGCTCAAACTCAAATTACTTAATGTACTCTTTACAGGCCGTCACATAATTTGCAATCAACACATGATCGAAGGCAGCGGAGTGCTTGTAAATAGCTCTATTAACATAGCAAATACGGCCCAAGAGATGATTTCAAAAATCGAAGAAGTGCGCTCTTTATCCTTCACTGAAGCCTTAATTACAGCCCGAAAAGAGATAACTCAACCGTTTAATAATCAAATCAATGCGCAAAAATTAGTGAATCTTTTGCCCCAAAATTGAGTTCAATTAACACGTCTTAAAACATTGATGCCAAGGGGGTTATTAACACGTTTATGAGCATCTAATTGTTGATATGCTTTAACACGATTTTTGTTAAGAATTAAACTTTACTTAACCTTTTGTGCGGGGCATACATAATACATTTGCAATACAATGGCCCCTAAAAAGAACAAAGAGATGAGTTTAAAAGAAGTTATTGCTTTGATCACTCTTCTGGACGATCCGGATGAAGCAATATATTCGGAAGTACGCAACCGCTTTATTATTTTGGGTCCACCTGCCATACCTCATTTAGAAACAGCCTGGGAAAATAGTTTTGAAGCCCTGATGCAAAAACGCATCGAGATCATTATTCACAGCATTCAATTTGAGGCTTTACAAAAAGCATTAAAAGATTGGAGCATAACCGAAAGTGACGACCTATTAAAAGGAATATTACTTTTAGCGCGCTATCAATACCCAGATCTTGACGAAAGCAAAGTTCACAAGCAGATCCAACAAATAAAGCAAGATGTGTGGTTAGAACTTCACGATGACCTTACTGCTATGGAAAAAGTTAAGATCGTGAATCATATCTTATTTGAAATACATCAATTTGGCGGCAATATTACCAATTATCACGCGCCGCAAAATTCATTCATTAATAACGTTTTAGAAAGCAAAAAAGGAAATCCTTTGATGTTAAGTGTTATTTACGCAATCATTTGTAAAGAATTGAATATACCAGTGTACGGAATTAATTTACCACAGCACTTTGTATTGGCTTATGTAAATGATTATGCCAATTTAATTGATGTAAACAACAAAACATTATCCAACAATATTTTATTTTACATCAATCCCTTTAGTAAAGGATTAATTTTTAGTCAAAAAGACATCGATCAGTTCTTAAAGCAACTTAACCTCGATCCGGATAATAAATACTACCTCCCTTGCAGCAATACCGAAATAGTAAAACGCTGCATCAATAATTTGGTTTACTCTTACGAAAAACTGGGTTATATGGAAAAATTAAATGAATTGAAAAGACTGGAGAAGCTTCTGTAGTTATACCACCTATTTTCCCACAAATCACGCTGATCTGCGCTCTTGATCTTCGGGCGATCATTTTATAAATGGCCATAAACCCTGATATTTGGAAAACACCCCTTAAAACACTGATAATGCCCTCCTTTATTAGCGTTTTTTAGCATTTGGAGCACATATTTTCCTTAATTTTGCTCTGTGCTTATCCATCCAAAAAATAAGATTATTGTTGCCCTTTTAGCAGTAGCTTTTACAATTATACTTGCGTTTGGTTTATTGTTTTATCCCATTTCAAATAAAGCATCTACAGCAACCAATAATAATACTCAAGTGTCCTCTGAATTTTCTAGCACCAAGGTAGATGGCGCTACAGAAGAAAAGGAAGCACCGCATTTCAGTATCTTTTCTATACTGAACAAGCTTATTCCAAACTAATCATTACTCTTTTATTGCCACAAAGGCGCTAAGCAATTTCTATTTCCATAATGTTTAGGAGATGGTACTCTAACACTTGATATTTTCGCGTCTTAGCGACTTTGTAGCCAAATTAACCGTGAGATTTTCCAAATAATTCCCAAATCCATTGCTCAATTCCCTTTAAATCATAATTTTGTAAGCAATGGCAAACCTTGTAACCATATTTAAGAACGGCCTAACTTTTATGTCAGAAAAAATCTGGCAGGTACGTTTAGACAAGGTAGATAAACGCCAAGGATTTCTTTTAAAACAACTTCGCATTTTTACATTAGCAGTTAAAGGTTTTAATGAAGATGATTGCCTTACCAAAGCAACAGCCCTTACCTTCTATACACTATTTTCTATTGTACCCATACTTGCGCTCATATTTGCAATTACTAAAGGATTTGGTTATGATAAAATGTTGCAAGACAAACTTATTGCAGATTACACTGAGTATGCCGACATCTTAAAACGCGCTTTTGAATTTGCAGGAGCCATGCTCAGCAATACCAAAGGCGGCCTTATTGCCGGTGTTGGTGTTGTTTTACTATTATGGAGTGTGATGAAATTGTTGATGGGTATTGAGAGTAATTTTAATTTTATTTGGGAAATTAAACGAGGAAGAAGTGTAGTGAGAAGACTTACAGATTATTTCGCCATCATGATCTTAACGCCAGTTTTTTTACTTATCTCAGGTGGCTTAACAGTGGCAATTCAAACAGGCCTTGGTAATTTTGAATTGCTTTCAAGCTTTTCAACCATTTTATTAAAGATCCTCGCATGGACAATTTCTGCCACCACATTTGCCCTTTTGTATCTGGTAATGCCCAATACAAAAGTAAATTTTAAGTCGGCATTCATCGCCGGAGCTATTGCCATGACTTTGTTCCAATTATTACAATGGATCTATATCAAATTTCAAATTGGAGCTAATAGCATGAATGCCATCTACGGTGGATTTGCAGCGCTTCCATTATTTTTGATCTGGATACAATACAGTTGGTATATAGTATTGTTTGGTGCAGAGTTATCTTTTGCAAATCAAAATGTAGATCATTACGAATTAGAGAACGATATCAATAAATTAAGTACGCGTTACCGAAAAGCTATTTCCTTAATGGTTGCTAATATAGTTGCTAAACGTTTTTATAATGGCGAAGAATCACATACGGCAAAACAAATTGCCACTAAACTAGATCTACCTTTGCGCTTAGTACGAAATGTGATCAACGAATTTTTGGAAACAGGAATTTTTATTGAGCTCAAAGGCGATAAAGAAAAAGAAAGTACTTATCAACCCGGACTAACCGAAAGCCAACTAACCGTAAGAAATATTTTAAATATAGTTGACGAAAAAGGCGTTAACACCCTTCCCATTAATGATAGCGAAGAACTTCGCAGCGTGAACCTGATCATGGGTCAATTGCATAACGCGTGGGATAACCCCGATGGCAATAAACTTGTAAAAGACATAGCCTAAGCTTGAAAAAAAATTGCATCATACTCCTTTGCCTGTTTGCTGCAACAGGTATTTCTCAAACTACTAAAGATAGTGTAATTGTAAAAGATAGTATTGTCAAAAAAAAATTGCCTAAAGAAAAAGGCCCAAGGCGTGCCGCTATATTAAGCGCAGTAATTCCGGGAGCCGGACAAATTTACAACCGTAAGTATTGGAAAGCGCCCATTGTTTGGGCAGCTATGGGGGGTGTAGGTTATTTCTTTTTAAAGAACCAAGAGCAATACACGTATTACCGAAGCAATTTAAAAAAGCTAGTGGCGGGCGATAGCAGCGTAATTGACCTAACCGGTTACAATACCGATCAACTGCAAACGCAAAAGCTATTTTACCGTAAAAGGCGCGACCTATTAGGTTTTGGATTAATAGCAGTATATGCCATACAAATAATTGATGCCAACGTTGACGCACATTTAAAAACATTTGATGTAAGTGATGATTTAAGTTTACACTTACACGCCAAACCGGTTTTTGTTGGAAACGCTTTGGGCGCAGGGTTGAGTTTACGATTAACTTTTAAATAGAATAACATGAACATAGCATTAATAGGCTACGGCAAAATGGGCAAAGAGATAGAAAAAATTGCCGTAAAAAGAAATCATACCATTGTATTGAAAGTGGATATGGATAATAAAGATACTGTAACAGCAGCCGATTTTAAAAAAGCCGATGTTGCCATTGAATTTACCACACCACACAACGTGCTTGCTAATATTAAAAAATGTTTTGATGCCGATGTGCCAATTGTTGTTGGAACTACAGGATGGTACGAAAATTTTGACACCATAAAAACAGAAGCACTAAAAGGAAACAAAACTTTATTTTACGCTACCAATTATAGTTTAGGTGTGAATTTATTTTTTAAAGTAAATAAATATTTGGCCGAGCTAATGAACAAATATCCTGATTACGAAGTAAGCATGAAAGAAGTTCACCACATTCACAAATTAGATAAACCAAGTGGCACCGCTATTACCTTAGCCGAACAAGTAATTAAAAATATTGCTCGCAAAACTAAATGGAGTATTGATAGCAAAGTCAACGATACTTTATTTATTGAAGATAAACGCGAGGGCGAAGTGCCAGGAACGCATATTATAAAATACCACTCGCCCATTGACGATATTGAAATTATGCACAAGGCCCACAACCGCCAAGGTTTTGCCTTGGGCAGTGTAATAGCTGCAGAGTTTGTAAAAGGCAAAAAGGGTGTTTTTAATATGGAGGATGTAGTGTAAATAACACCTTAGTTAAAACGGCTAAAAATGAGTATACTTAAATTAACAAAAGCGACACTGAGTGGTACATATACACTACCCGTATGTTATACATGCGCAATAAAGTAGCGCATATAAGTAAGTTAGTGGTAATGGCAAAGACCATACAGCAAATGCCAATTATGAGAAAATATTTATTCATTATTACCCTAACAACTTGTTTCTCCTGCACGAAAGAGCAACCTACTTCCCCTGCAGACAATTATTACAAACCTAAAATTGGCGACAGTTTTGAATGGCGTTTAGATAGCATTGGTTTAAATGAAGTAAGTACATACTCTTGCACAACAATAGACATTGATGCTTTCTCAGCAACTAAGGAGTTGGTAGACGCTTTTCATGCGCGAGGAATTAAAGTAATAGCATATATTTCTGTAGGTACATTGGAAACATATAGACCTGATGCCAATTTATTGCCGACCGAAGTTGTAGGAAATATATATCCTGCATGGCCAGACGAACGATTTTTAGACATAAGACAAATAGAAAAGTTGAAGCCGTTTATTACTTCACGATTCGACATGATAAAATCAAAAGGTTTTGACGGCATAGAGCCTGACAATATTGATATTTACGGAGAGGTAACTGATTTTAATTTAACACTAAATGAAACAAAATTATTCTGTGAATGGATTATTGAGGAGGCGCATAGCCGAGGACTTTGTATAGGACAAAAAAACACAGAAGAATTAGTTCCTTTGTTATATAAAAAATTTGATTGGGCATTAACAGAAAATGTTTTTCATCAAAACACCCAAAATGATTACTCCATTTATATTTCTGCTGGCAAGCCTGTTTTTTCGGCAGAATACACTGACGATATGGATATATCACATTTCAATACTTTTGTTTGTAATAAAGCTATACAATTAAAATATTTCGCCTTTTTAAAACATAGAGACTTAACACAATGGACGTATGAATGTAACTAAACAAATAATCCTAATTTTTATCAGTTGCCTGTTTGCAATTTCAATACAGGCACAAACTTCCCTTAACTTATATCCGTTAAATGGAGCCATTGGGGTGAAGTTTTTTTCAGAAAAAAAGATTTCACTAGAGCCACGGTTTGATTTTCAGTTTGATTTTGCAAACAGTGAATCTAGTATATTTATGAATACTGAATTGCTTACAACTGTCAACTTTCTAAGAGAAGAAAAATTTAAGATGTATTCTGGCATTGGATTAGGCGCTAACATTTATAACCAAGCGCAAAGTAATTTTAGTGGGTCTGTGCCTCTTGGTGCAACATATTACATAAACGATAATAAACGCATAGCAATTATTGGTGAATGTGGAATAAAAATTACTGCGTTGGATTTTGTTAAATTAAAATCTTATGCCTTAGTTGGAATACAAATTAGTTTAAGTAGAACTACCACCATGACGAAATAAATGAACGATGAAAACAAGCAACATACCGCTAACAGTTCCTAAGTTCCATTTTTTGCGTGTTTGCGCTCAAATGCATAAATGGACAATCAAAAAAACTAACGTCAACTCGAAAAACGTTGGTGGCAGAGTAACGCAGACTAACATGAATTTAGAAATTATAATATATGAAAGCAGTAGTTTATAAAAAATATGGCCCACCTGAGGTTGCTCATTTAATAGAGGTTGACAAACCTGTGCCCAAAGACCAAGAGGTATTAATTAAAGTTTATGCTTCTACGGTAAATAGAACAGACTCGGGTTTTCGCAGTGCAGAGTATTTTATATCTCGATTTTGGTCAGGACTTATTAGACCAAAGTTTCCCATTTTAGGTTGCGAATTTGCAGGAATTATTGAAGAAACTGGAAAAAATGTAACCACCTTCAAAATTGGGGACAAGGTTTTTGGATTCAATGACAAAACTTGTGGAGGCCATGGAGAATATTTAACGATTGCGGAAAATGATGCAATTGCAATATTGCCGAACAATTTAAATTTTGATGAGGCCGCTGCAATAACAGAAGGCGCTCATTATGCACTTTGTGATATAAGAGCAGCAAAAGTAACAAACGGACAAAATGTGATGGTTTATGGGGCAACGGGGGCAATTGGCTCCGCTGCTGTGCAAATACTAAAAACTTTTGGAACAAATGTTACAGCCGTTTGCAATACAAAAAATATTGAATTGGTAAAGTCGCTTGGTGCAGATATAATTATTGATTATCAAACAGAGGACTTTACAAAGGCGGAAAGACGATTTGATTTTATATTTGATGCTGTTGGTAAAAGTTCATTCGGAAAGTGCAAGCCATTACTAAAGGAGAAGGGAATTTACATTTCAACAGAACTCGGCAAAAATGCTGAGAATGTTTTTTTGGCCCTGACGACTCCTATTTGGGGTGGTAAAAAAGTATTATTTCCAATACCAACAATTAATAAGAATGATGTTATATATTTAAAAGACTTAGTTGAAAAAGGAGCTTTTAAACCTGTAATTGACAGATATTATAAATTGGAAGACATTGTGGAGGCATACAAATATGTTGAGTCAGGACAAAAAACAGGTAACGTAATCATTAAACTACAGAATGATTAAAAGATTAGTCGCGAACATCGGTTCAGCAATATTGCGCCTACGTGGTTCGAAGAAATAATCGTGCAAGGTTCAATAATTGTGCTTCGTAGTCAATTTCCTGCTAAATTTTCCACCATTCACAAAGTTACAATAGCCAATAAAAAAAATATAAGCATCAGCAGAAAATCCCATATAGACGTAATTGATTATTTACTAAACAAAGCACAATCTCCAATAAATTTTAACAAATATCCAGTTCTTTCTAGTAACTTAGAATCATGAAAGCTCAACTCCACCCCACTATAAACGTATTGATGTCAACTTACAACACACCTTTCAATATGTCTAAAAGAGCAATTGATTCAGTTTTAAATCAAGATTTTCAAGATTTCGAGTTAATTGTTCTCGACGATGGAAGTGATTTTGAAACAAGCGTCAAGCTTCTTGAGTATGTACAAAAGTTCGAAAATAAAATAAGCTATTTTAGGCATAAAAATAGAGGGCAATCAAATAGTATCAATCGTGGAATTCAGCTTTGTAATAGTTCTTTCATAAGCGTTATTGATGCGGATGATGAATATAAGTCAAATCACTTATCTAATTGCTTAAAGGCAATGACCGATTATGATTTGGTAGCAACACATACCGATACTATAGTGAATGTAGCGGAAGATTATTATGTGCCAGATAAATATAATAACAACCATACGATTCATGTAGATGATTGTATATTATTTGCCACGCTTTTTGGTAAAACAGAAGTTTTCAAAAAAATTAATTTCGAAAATAAATATGCAGCTGATAGTGCATTTTATGAGCAGGTCTCAAAAAAATTTAAAGTAGCAAAACTGCCAATGCGAACTTATATCTATTACCGAAATCACAGTAATAGTATCACTGCCAATATGAAGCTACATATTGAATGAAATTCTTTTTAAGGACGAAAAGAAGCGCTGCCTAACTATTAAATAAACTAACACCTTCCAATCCCTCTTCAGTCGGTGTGGCAGACAAAACACCAAGTTTCTTAAGTAAATAATTAACAAACTTAAATTCGCTTTTAATTTTCGTAGTAATTACCATTGCTTTCATAATAAAAAAAGCTAGCATAAAACCAAGCACAACCAAAGTGCATCGCACAAGTTATAACATACCCTCAGTTCGCAAAATAACTAGATAAAAATAAAACTTTATTTAGTCGACCCTCAAAAAGTATTTTTTATTATTTGGGCGCCTTATAGGGCTATCACTTCAAGCTTGTTTGTCCTTTGCTATTTTTGTCGCACTGCGGGGTCTCCGCTGAAAAAGCGGAGTCTCCTCGTAGCGCAAACATTAAGCAAAGCCCTAA
>JAWXAS010000173.1:0-39443 GCA_034439635.1 Bacteroidota bacterium
TCTTCTTCTTCTTCTGCGCTTAATGTTTCCTTCTCAGTTACTTTTCTTAGTAATTCAAAACGCGCTAATCCCGTAACTTTAAATACACAAAAAGGAATGTGCTTATGATCTCTTGCTTTTTTGATCGCATCCAAAGTCTCTTTCAAACAATGGTCAAAATCTTCTTCGCTTTCTTTACCCTCAACGCTGTAATCTAAAATGGTTCCAATGTTAAATTTACCTAGCTCCTGAATGGTTCGTTCGCAATCGTTAATATCCTCACCTCCCACAAACTGCTTAAAAATGGTGTTTTTTATGAGCCCTTTAAACCCAATATTAAGGGCCAATGGGGTGGTTTTTGCCCCGAATTTAACAAGCATAGGATTGCCTATTAATTTGAATAGCCAGTACGATCTTTTCAACTCCGCATCAGACTTGGCTTTAAAGGCTATCTCGGTATTATTAAAGGAAACCATCCTGCAAATATAATCACATAAAGTATTAAAAAAACCGACCTTCCTCATATATTCCACTTAGCAAAAGGGTTTAATTAAATGAGTGTAATTTGTTAATAACTATTTACATGGATTTTCAATTAATCCTATATTTTTATTCCCATGTCAGTGCAATCACAAGAAGAAACAGAAAAACTTTACTACAGCATTAGTGAGGTTTCTCAACTTTTCGATATCAATGCCAGTACTATTCGTTTTTACGAAAAGGAGTTCAATTTAAAGCCTACAAAAAACAAAAAAGGCAACCGTTTATTTACTCGTAAGGATATTGAAAGTCTTTACAAAATAGTTGACCTTGTTAAAAGTAAAGGCTATACACTCCAGGGCGCTAAAGAACAACTAAAGAAGTTCGATAAATCTAGCCAAGAAGAGGTAAAACAGCAGGTTATAGAGCGTTTGCTTAACATTAAGGCACAATTGCTCAAGATCAAAGATCATCTGTAAAACACACACTATTTCCGGTATTTACACGTTTTTATCCTAAATTTACCGGATTGATTCGCTTTGGACAATATTTAACCCTTTCTATAATCCTTATTTGCCTAGGCTTTGAGTTCACCTCCTGCAAAAAGGATAAAATAAGCACGAACTCCTCTGATAAACTGGCTTTTTCGGCCGATTCACTACTTTTTGACACCGTTTTTACAACCGTAGGTTCTAGTACCCGAAATATTAGGGTGATCAATAACAACAGTCAACGGATCAAGATCAGTAACATCTCACTTTTAAAAGGCAATGGCTCGCAATTCATAATTAATGTTGACGGGGCCAAAGGAACCAGTTTTACAGATGTGGAAATAGCGGCGCATGATAGTCTCTATATTTTCATTCAGGTAAACGTAAATCCAACCTATGCAAATTCGCCATTAATTATTTCGGATGCTATTAACTTTACAGTGAATGGAAATTTTCAGCAAGTAATTTTGGAAGCTTGGGGACAAGACGCGTATTATCATCATCCAAACAATGCCATTAAATTTTCGAACGGAACTTATTTGCCTTATTCGCTTATTAGTAGTAATCCAAACGTAGATACCATTTGGAACAATGATAAGCCACATGTTATTTACGGCTGGTTAGTTGTAGATAGTGCGCAAAAATTAACCATTAACGCAGGCGTAAGATTATATTTTAATAATAAAGCTGGATTATGGGTTTATCGTTATGGTCAATTAAAAGTTCATGGGGCCAAAGGAAATGAAGTTTTATTTACGCAAGCGCGAAGAGATCCTGAATATGCAGATGAGCCCGGACAGTGGGATCGCATTTGGATAAACGAAGGCAGCTTGAATAATGAAATAGATTATGCAATCATAAAAAACGGATACATAGGCGTGCAAGCCGAATTGTTAGGATCAAACTTTAATGAACCAAAGCGCTTACGAATTACAAATACTACTATTCAAAACATGAGTAAATGGGGATTATATGCATTTGCATTTAATATTTATGGGGGAAACAATGTAATTGGCAATTGCCAAGAGCATAGTGTTAATTTAGCGTTTGGCGGAAACTATAAATTCATTCATTGTACGTTTGCTAATTTTTGGGGGAAGGAAGATGCACGCGATCTGCCAACTTTAAAAATAAATAATTATTCAAGCGCACAAGTTTTACCGTTAGACACCTGCTATTTTGGAAATTGCATCATTGATGGAAAATTAAATAACGAGATCAGTTTAGACGTTAAGCCAGATGCTACTTTTCCGCCGAAGTATTTCTTTAGCGGTTGTGTTTTAAAAACAACCATGGCTACAAGTGATGTCACTAAATTTGACTCAAATAAAATCAACGCGTCTTGCGAATATGAGAATACTGATAGGTATGACTTTTCTATTCGATCAAATAGCCAGGCTGGCCCTCTTACAGCCAGCAGTACCCCCGCTGATGCAGCTAAATTCTCCACTGACATAAAGGGTGTTGGAAGATTAACCCCTTACTACGCAGGGGCATGTGTTAAGCCTTAAAAAGTCCTTATTTTGTCAAAAAACCGAAAGAATTTTGGCTTATCTTTGAAAAACAAGCACAATTACAATGAAAGACGTTTTTATGATACACTTTACGCTCCCTGAGCATTTCAATAGCGAAATGTGGGATGTTATTCCTGCACAACGCGTAGTGGTGAACGAGCTTTTAGAAAAACGTGTGATCTTAAATTATTCATTAGATATGGATCGCAGAAATCTTTGGGTTTTTATGGAAGGAAAAGATATGGCAGAAATCAATTCTATTATTCGTTCATTCCCTATCATGAAATTTGTAACTGTAAGAATTCACGAGTTAGCATTTTACGATACCGCTCCTGTTGGCTTGCCTGAATTGATTCTTAACTAAAACTGCCACTGCTTTCTGTACACTATACCAAGGATTCTTATCCCTATAAGTTTGTTTGTTTATTTCGTTACACCATTTTCCGTTAATTAATTTCAAACACGTTTGTTGCAAAAATAATTGCGATAAATTTCCGTATCTAATTTTGTTGAGACCTGTTATGTTGAGTATAAAAACACAACACTATGTCATCAACTAAAGAAACCCCAAGGCAAAAAATGATCAGCATGATGTATCTCGTGCTTACCGCTTTATTAGCGCTCAACGTATCCGATCAAGTTTTAAAAGGCTTCATCACCGTTGATGAAGGCATTGCTAAATCGAATACGATTATTTCTCAAAACAATAAACAGATAGAGCAGGCATTTAAAGAATATGTAGAAGCCGGAAACGTAGAGGCAAAACCATATTATGAAAAGTGTGTTGAATCGCGAATAAAGATCGAGCGCGCTATACATTACATTGATAGTATGAAATACGCCTTGATTATTTCTACTCAAAAAACAACCAAGCCCGACACAGCACAATTACGGTTCATGAACAAGCTAGATGACTTTGACACCCCAACCTATTTATTTATTGGTGATGATGAAACCAATTTGAAAAAAACGCCCTACTCCGCCTATGATCTAAGGCAAAAACTAAATGGACTAAGCAGCGATCTAAATAAAATGATAAGCGATCTTTCAAAGGATGGCAAATTAGACGAGGCAGATGCCATGAGTTTAAAAGAAAAAACAAAGACGATTGTTCCTGTTGATCGCAACGCGATTGAAGATGATCTTAAAATGAATTGGGAACTTGATAATTTTTATAATATTCCAACCGCTGCAGTGATCACAAATTTTGACAAAATGAAAACTGATCTTAAGAATGTAGAATCAGAATTATTCAGAGTATTTGCAGCATCATCAAACAAACATTTATTCAAAGCAAATAAACTACAAGCTAAAGTGCTTGCGCCAAGTTCGTATGTTCTCAGTGGAGAAACATTTAAAGCTGATATTTTACTTTCTGCCTCAAGCACGCAATTAACGCCTGATCGAATGACAGTTTTGATGGGTGCTAAATATGATGATGCAACAAAAAAACTTACTATGCCAGGATCTTCGATCACCGTTGCCGATGGTATTGGAAAATATGAAGCTTTAGGCTCTAATACCGGTGAACAAAAATTTGATGGTGTTATACAATACAAAAACTCTTATGGAAAATTTGAATACTACCCTTTTGAATCTTCGTACATGGTGGCAGCGCCTTTTAGTGCAGTTGGTGCAGACAATATGAATGTGATGTATATTGGTGTAGACAATCCTATCAGTGCTTCAGCAGCAGGTTTTGCTCCTACTGATCTTGTAGTGAATGTCTCCGGCTGTGGTGCAAAGTTAAGATCAAATGGTGCCGGAAAATATATTCTTAGCGCATCAACCACCGGCACGTGTTTGATGACGGTGTTGGCAAAAACACCCCAGGGGTTAAAACAACAAGGTTCGCCAAAAGTTTTTAGAGTAAAATCTATTCCACCACCTGTTGCTAAAATAAATGGCAAGCCCGTGCTTTCAAGTTTAGAAATGAAATTAACGGAGCTGTCAACGCTCTCTTCTTTAGGCGCTATTTGTGTAGGCTTTGAATTTCCAACCATAACTGTTATCAAAGAGGCAACTATTGTTGGTTACGATAAAAATGGTGCTTTACAAGAAACAAAAATAACCAACTCTTCGCTAACAAATGAAGCAAAACGCATCATCACATCAACACCAGTAAACAAAAGGGTTTTTATTGAGAATATAAAAGTGACTATTAACGGCCAAAACATGACAGTGCCCGATGTCATCATCAAAAGAAAGTCGTAATAAAAAAGGCCCCAACTTTAGATTGGGGCCTTTTAATTTATTTAGAGTTTAATTATTTCAATAATGTTACGTGACCAGTTTTAGTATGTTTCTTACCATCAATTGCTTTGAAGGAAACTAAGTACTGATAAACATCCTGCTTACCTTCTGAGTCTCTAACAGTACCATCCCAACCTTTAGTTTGTTGGTTGTCGTGATAAATCTGCTCTCCCCAACGATCAAAGATAGTTACTTCTATGTCAGATATTCCAACACCATACACTATAAAGGCATCATTCAACCCGTCAAAGTTAGGAGTAAATACATTTGGAATATAAACGCTCCAGTCTTTAGTAATTTCTATACACACCTCATCAATTGCATAACATCCATTCTCACCGGTTGCTTGAATTTGGTAGCAGCCGCTATTTTGTGGTAAAATCTGAGAGTTAGGACAATCGTGACAAAGAACACCATCACCCAATACCCATTTAAGAGCACCTGTACCTTTTGCATTCAGATACATTGGATCGTCGATGTTCATTGAGAAGTCTTCACCTGCATTAACTGTTGGAGTATCATACACTATAACCAAGCACGTTGCTGTTTCAGTACAGAAACCACCATCAGAAACCTGAACCGTGTAAACCGTAGTTTCATTTGGACTAGCATAAGGCTGTGCTGTTAAACTGTTATTTAAATGAGTAGCAGGAGCCCAAACAAATTGATTGCTTCCACCCGAACTTAATTTAACTGATGAACCTCTACAAACACCAACTGATCTTGTAGCGCTAGCTGTAATCGTAGGAACAACATCGATCAGGATTTCTTTTGTCATCATACAACTTACAGAACCAGAACCATTAATTCCCATAACTGTATAGTTTGTAGAAACAGAAGGCGTTACAGTAACCATATTAAAGGTTAAATGTTGCATGTCAACATTCGGTGCCCATGAGAAACTTTGAGCGCCCATTGCAAAGATACTTGTGCTTTTACCATAACATACTTTTTGAACGTTAGTTGATAATTGAAGCACGGGATATTCCATAACTATTATTGGGAATACTACCGCATTGAAACAAGGTCCGTTTTGGCCATAGATAGTATACGTTGTAGAAACAGTAGGACTTACCGTTACAAAGTTAGAATTGAACTCACTTGGGATCATACCAAAGTGAGGATTCCATGTGTAAGTTCCCGATCCGTTTGCGTTGATAGTAGTTTTTTGGCCTTTACAAATCACTGTTCTTTCTGAAGCAGCTGTTACAATTGGCAAAGGAGTAACACCCACTTGGCGAATTGTGCTGGAAGTACAAGTTGCAGCCTCACCAATAACAGTATAATTAGTTGTTACCCCTGGAGAAGCTATAACAAAGTTTCCGTTAGCTGTACTTAAAGAGCCTGCCGGTGTCCAAGTATAGTTTGTTGCACCAAACGCAGTTAAACCAATTGATTGACCTGCGCATATTGTTGGATTTACAGGAGCGACAACAATTACCGGAAGAGCTTGCACAGTTATCGTACCAGATTCAGTTGGACTATTACAGCCTGCTATATTACCAAACGCATTATAAACTTGGGTGGTTGGAGGGAAGGTAGTTATTGTAGATCCCGTTGTACTGCTAATATTAAAGTTAGGCGACCAAGTGTACGTTATTGCGCCACTTGCACTAATATCTGCAGTTGCACCAAAACACATACTATTAGAAGTAACAGCAATAATTGGATTTGGAATTGCTACTGCACTATAAGAAGTAGTATTATAGCAATATCCATCAAAGCCTTGCACAGTACCTGTAGCAAGGGCCGACTGAAGTATTGATGTTGCAACGATAGATGAACCGTTTGTTTGATTAGGCGTCATACCAGCGAAACCACCCCATGTATATGTGTTTGCGCCTGCCGCAGTAAATACGACTGAGTTTGGCGAACCGTTGAAATTATTCATACACATTGTAGGACTACTTACACCAACAGTGATCACCGGTAAAGGACGAACAGTTACAGTTACAGCAGTTACGTGAGTACAAGTTGCCTGTGAACCAAATACAGAATAGGTCATGTTAACTGATGGATTCGCAATAACAACGGCGCCTGTTGTAGTATTTAAGTTTGTACCCGGATCCCACGAATATGTTGTAGCGCCTGAAGCAGTCAACGTGATCGATTCTCCGATACATATTGAAGGTGTTCCCGGAACTATTACTACTGTTGGATTTGGAACTACAATAAGCGTAGCATTTTCAGTAGCACTGTTACAACCATTTGCCGAACCGATGATACTATAAATAGTAGTTACAGATGGACTAGCTATAACGGAAGGGCCTGTTGAAGTATTTAAAGTTGCACTAGGCGACCAAGTATAAGTTTGAGCACCACCTACTGTTAAGTTCATACTTACACCCTCACATACACTTGATGTTGCAGGAGCAGGAACAACAGTTGGATTAGGAACAACCGTTACATCATAAACCGCAGTATTAGTACAACCAAACGGACCAGTACCAACTACCGAAAGTTGAGCTACTGCCTGAACGGCTGTTACCGGAGGGAATAATGTAAATGTAGGTGCAGTTAAACTTGGAGATCCAATAAAGCCCGGAGGCAATGTGAAGTTATAACTGTTTGCACCATTACCATTAATTGTTACCTGATTTGGTGAACCATTGAAGTTTTGCGAGCATAATGTATTTGTACCAGCTATACTTACTACAGGTAATGGAATAACTGAAGCACTTAATACACTAGTATTAACACAACCAAAGGCAGATGTAGCAGTTACTGAGTAATTACCTGAATTGATAACTTGAGCGTTAAAAATATCTGGATTTTGCAAAGCAGAAACAAATGCACTAGGACCAACCCAAGCGTACGCTGTTCCACCGCTAGCTGTTAATGATAACGTTCCGCCTACACAAGCAGTAGGAGTATTAACACCTACAACCGGAAGAGGATTTACAACCACAGTAGTAGTTGCTGAGTTTACACAACCATTTGCATCAGTTACAGTAACTACATATGGACCGGCATTAACAACAGACGCTGTAAGAACACTTGGATTTTGCGCGTTAGAGTTAAATGTATTAGGTCCTGTCCATGTATATGAATTATATGCATTCACATTTAACTGAATCGTTTGATTAGCACAATATGGCCCTGTATTAACTGGTAAAGGAAGAGGTAATGCATTTACAGTTACAGATGTAGTTGCCGAAGCAGTACAAGTACCAATTGATGCAATTATAGTATAATTTCCAGATGCCACAGGTTGCGCGTTTGGAATAGTTGGATTTTGAGCATTTGACGTAAACGCGTTAGGCCCAGACCATGTATAAGAAGTGGCGGCTGGCGCAGAGAGCGAGATGGTAGCTCCCGCACAATAAGGCCCTGTATTAGCTGCCGTGGTAGTAGGCGTTAATACCCCAACCGTGACTGTAGTAACAGCAGTACAACCTTGCGCGGTAGTTATCTTTAATGTATAGGTTCCTGTCATTGCCGTTGTAGAATTTGGTATCACCGGGTTTTGTGCATTAGATGTAAACGCATTTGGACCAGTCCATGTATAACTTGCAGCTGCATTCGAGGTTAAATTAATACTTGTACCCGCACAAACCGGATTATTACTACCGGCAACAGCGTTTGGAACAGGATGCACAGAAACAGTTGTTACTGCAGTTTTTGTACACGCACCAGCACCAACAGTAATTGTATAATTACCGTTATGCACCGAACTCGCAAATGGAATTGTTGGATTTTGCACAACAGAATTTGAGTATGTGTTAGGCCCCTTCCAAGTATAAGAAGTTGCGCTAAATATATTAGAGTTCAATTGTATGGTTGCACCCGGACAATATGGCCCTGTATTACTTGCAAGTGGTGTTGTTACGGTTATTACAGAAACGGTTGTTGCAAAAGTAACCGAAGGACAGCTAGGGCTTAACTGGATCCAAAACACATAAGATTGCGCATTTAAAGTTGTAGTAGTTGCTATCGTATACTGGGCTACATTATATCCTCCATAACTATAAAAATAAGGACTTGGCTTATAAGTATACCAATAATACCAACTTGGTGTAATTGACGCCGGCCAAGTGGCAGTTAATACCAAAGGCTGGCCTGCACAAATAGGTCCGTTATTAGTAACACTTACCGTTGGGCCTACAGGTGCTGTTACTTGAACAGTAAATGTTTTTGAACATCCAAAGTTATTGACCGTTAATGTGTATATACCAGCATTTACTGCTTGAAATCCTGGGACGTAAGCTGTTGGACCAGGCGCGGAATATGCGAGTGGGCCAGTCCATGTCATCTGCCCAGGACCACCAATTGCATTTAGCGTTGCGCTGGCACCTACACATACAGGTGCTAAAGCATTAAGTGTTGCTACAGGTACCGCATTAACTACGATAACCGAACTTGTTGAAGCAATACATCCTGCCGTATTAATTGTATGTGTAATTGTGTATGTTGCAGAAGCAGGGAATGTAACAGGGCCTGCAGGATCAGTAAAGATCGGTCCAGGATTGGTTGTGAAAGAAGAGAATGCATACGTGTGTGAACCTGCACTTACAACAGCACTAAATGTTGCAGCAGAGGTTATACAAATTGCGGTAGGTGTACTAAATGCAGGGCTCGGTCCGTTTGGTGTTGTTATTACCATAGATGCCGTAGCCGGGCAATTTGCCGGATTAGTTACTGTTTGATAAATAGTATAGGTTGTATTAGGTGCTAAATTGACGACGCTTGTATTATTAGTAGTAGAGAAACTGACCGGCCCACTTGGTAATATTGTATAGGTTTGTATGGATGGGGCGGGACTACCTATATTCGTTATAGTATACGTTGTACAATTATTACTTACGTTAAAACCTGGCGTTGGGAAAGTACCAAATTGTAAGTTTATAGTTTTAGTAATAGGAGCACAAGATCCCGGAGGATTCATGGTTAAGGTATAGTTACCCGGTACTGTTGTGAAAACAGTTTGGTTTGGATTATTAGTGATAGTGCTTGAAGCAGGACCATTCCAGGTATAAGGACCAAGACCTACAGGAGCTGTCATAGTGGCTGTACTAGGGCCACAAGATGCTACAAATGATATAGGTTGAGCAGCTGAGAAAGAAATATTATTTACAGTAACGTTCATTGGCAAACATTGTGTATCGATGAAAGCCATACCATAGTGACCACCATAAGGACAATCACCTACTTCAATGATGATAGTTACACAAGAATTAAGGTAAGGAGTTAAGTCTAGTGATTTTACTATCCAGTTTGGAGTAAAAGTTACCCAAGTAGATGAATTGGTTTGCCACCCTGTTGCAGTAACTGATGCGCAACTTGGTCCCGGAGGTTGAACGTCAACTTGAGGGCAAGGTAATATTGCGTTAAAACAGTTTACAACCTTTACTTTAATATATGGGTTTTCGCAACAAGCGTGGCCATTTTGTAATGCAGCTCTGTAAGCTAATTGGAATAAGCAGTTTGTTGCAGTAACGGGAAAAGTTTGTTGGATCCTAACACATTTACCGCCTGCTAGGTTATCGTTCATTTGAAGAACATTAGTTCCTCCTAAAGGTGAAGCGCCAATTACACCCAAGCCAGTTGCAGCAGGTGCAGTATAAGGAGTAGCACGTACCCATGCATAATTACAACCCGGGTTTGGTGCATTATTAGTAGCTGTACAGTTATTGTAAGGCGCTTGAGTAGCCATACCACTTGTTACTTGCCATCCGGTTAATGTGTTTCCAACTGCAGCAGCTGCAGTATTTAATGTTGTAGGAAGCGACGATTCAAAACCTTCGTTTACACACGGTGCTGCATTTACTTGGCTAGCTGGGCCACCTTTTGGATTTGTTGAGCTACTGCTAGGGTTGGACGCAACAGGAGTTAATGAATACTTTATATTAATATACCTTCTCTTTTCAGCATATAAAAATATGTGAAACTCATTACCGAAACATTTGCGGTTCAAGGCGTCTTGTTGCGCAGCGGCGTCGTTAAATCCCGCTATCGAATCCGACGGGAACACATACATGTAGTATGGCTTGTTAAGATTATTACTTTGCGCAGCAGTAGTTTGCAATTGAAACTGTGCAACCAATGACTGACTGAATCCCAACATCATCAGGATCATTAGTTTTACTGTAATTAATTTTTTCATGCTTTTTGTTTTATATGTAATTGAATAAGAGTCTAGTTTTATCCTTACTAAGATATACGTAAACAAAAAAATTTGTTAAAAAACTACTAACTGACTGACCCTTTTCGCTCATTTATACATGCAGTTCACCCAATTAACAAATTATGAACAGGGTTAGAGCCTCAAAATCAAGCATTAACGCTGTTAAATAATCGGCGGAAAATTTGCCAAGATTGGGCTCCTAAAAATTCTAAAGATTCAATAATTTTTTTGAAAATGCCGCGTAATCCTTAGTAGTAAAGCAATACAGCCCATAACTAAAAACTAAAAAAGGAAAATTCAAATCTTCTGATCTAAATTTTCCTTTGAAATTGGGGAAAGTACGGGTTTTTAACCCAACTTTTGGTCGTTTTCGTTCGTACTTTCTATCTTGATCTCAGGATTTTTAAACACTTCCTCTTCCTTTTCGAAAGGACGTTTACCAAAGATCTCTTCTAGATCCTCCTTAAAAATAACCTCTTTTTCCAATAGTTTTTCGGCCAGAGTAGTAAGCTTATCCTTATTAGTAGCCAATATTTGCTTTGTTCGCGCATAAGCTATATCTACCATCTTTTTAACCTCCTCATCAATTATCTTAGACGTTTGCTCGCTATATGGTTTATGAAAGTTGTATTCGCTTTGCCCGCTGCTATCATAATAACTAATATTCCCTATCTTATCGTTTAAGCCGTAATAAATAATGCTAGCGTAGGCTTGTTTGGTTATTTTTTCAAGGTCGCTAAGAGCTCCAGTACTTACTTTACCAAAAACGATCTCCTCTGCTGCCCTGCCGCCTAAAGCAGCGCACATTTCATCCATGATCTGATCAGCAGTTGTTATTTGACGCTCTTCGGGCAAATACCATGCGGCTCCTAAACTTCTTCCCCGAGGAACTATAGTAACTTTTACCAAAGGGCTTGCATATTCTAACATCCAACTTACAGTGGCATGACCTGCTTCGTGGTATGCTATTACACGTTTTTCGTGCTTAGTTATGATCTTGTTTTTTTTCTCTAAACCTGCAATGATACGATCAACTGCATCTAAGAAATCTTGTTTACCAACTTGCTTTTTATTACTACGTGCCGCTATTAAAGCTGCCTCGTTACAAATGTTAGCAATGTCAGCTCCACTAAACCCAGGAGTTTGACGAGCTAAAAATTCCACATCAACACTATCATTAATCTTAATTTTTTTCAAGTGTACTTTGAATATTTCTTTACGCTCGTTCAAATCAGGCATATCTACATATATCTGTCTATCAAAACGACCGGCGCGCATTAATGCTCTATCTAAAATATCTGCTCTATTTGTTGCTGCTAAAATAATTACACCGCTATTGGTTCCAAAACCATCCATCTCGGTTAATAATTGATTTAAGGTATTCTCTCTCTCATCGTTTGAACCAGCTGAAATGCTTTTTCCGCGAGCACGGCCAATTGCATCTATCTCATCAATAAAAATAATACACGGTGCTTTTTCTTTTGCGTTACGGAAAAGATCACGCACACGCGATGCACCAACTCCAACGAACATCTCCACAAAATCAGAACCCGACAAAGAGAAGAATGGAACTTTTGCTTCGCCTGCAACAGCTTTTGCTAATAAAGTTTTACCGGTTCCCGGAGGACCCACGAGTAATGCGCCCTTAGGGATTTTTGCACCGAGATCAGTATATTTTTTTGGATTCTTTAAAAAATCTACGATTTCCATCACTTCTAATTTTGCACCATCTAATCCAGCAACATCATTAAAGGTAATGTTCACATTTGTATCCTTATCAAATAAAACTGCACGTGATTTTCCAATCGAAAATATTTGTCCCGGTCCGCCGCTTCCTCCGCCTCCACCCATTCTGCGCATCATAAAGATCCATAATGCGATCATGATCACAATTGGCAATATCCACGAAATACTTTCGCTCCAACTCGATTCTTCAGAACTACGCGCATACACTTGTTTTTCTTTTTGTATACCGGCATCGTTCTGAATTTTCTCTACACGTAATAAAAAATTATCTACTGATGGAATACTAACAGTAAAGTGTGGACCATGAAATGCTTTATCAGGGAAAATTGATTTGCCGGTGCTCTTGTCCTTGTATCTGTCGCAAGTTGCTAAACTATCAGGGTTGATAGAGATCTTAGCGATGCTCTTGTTCACAATATTGATATCTACCACATCACCTTTTGCAAGCATCTCTTGCTCAAAAACAGGCAAAGGAATTTCTTTTATGCGAGGACTAAATCCTGTTCCGTAGAATGTGATAAAAAGTAAAACCACTATAACCACACCATAGATCCAGTAAAAATTATTACCGCCTTTGTTTCCTTGTCCACCAAATGGTGAATTTTGCTTTCCAAATTTTTCTTTCATCCGTTCGAATTGTTTCTTACGCTCCTCTTCGTTCGAAAGTTTATGGTTTGGGTCTTTTTGTTCTTCTTTATTTTCTTCGTTACTCATTTTCAGTTTTAATTAATTGTTCTGATCTCCGCATCTCCCCACAATCCTTCTATATTATAATACTCACGCGTTTCCTTTAGAAACACATGCGCCAAAATATTTATATAATCGATAAGTATCCACTCACGATTTTGTTGACCTTCCGAATGGTAAGGTTTTTCGCCGGTTTGTTTTGACACTACTTCTTCTATACTATCAGCGATTGCATCAACGTGCGTACCACTATCCGCATCGCATATCACAAAAAAGTCAGCAATCCTATTTTCTATATTTTGAAGATCAAGGATAGTTATATTCTTCGCCTTTCTTTCTTGCATTCCATCAACAATAGAATCTAAAAGTCCGTTTGTTTCCTTTGAAGTTGTAACCTTTACTCTTTTCTTTAAACTTTTTTTCTTTTCGGAATTTACAATAGCATTCGCTTTCTTCTCGTTCTTTTCCTTTTCAGAAGCTTTAGTTTTAACAGGAGCTTTTTTACCCTTTGATGAAGTTGATCTTTTTGCTACCGGTTTTTTTGCCTTTCCTTTAGCAAGAGAAGTTACTTTTTTCTTTGGGGCCTTTTTTGCAGCTTTTTCAATTGCCTTTTTGGGTGCTGCTTTTTTTACGGGTTTTGCTTTTTTCTTAGCCATAAATTTATTCGAAGAGTCCTTTGTTGTCTTAAATTTTTATTAGGTTTACTAGTATTTACATTAAAGAACAAATTTAATCTTTTTGGGTTAATGGAAACATTATTTGTTGGGCAAAATGCTATTTTTCTACCTGAAGTAGAGAGTACCAATTCCTATGCCATAGCGCTGTTAAAGAACGTTAACCTTCTCGAAGGCACTGTGATATACAGCACCAATCAAACCAAAGGAAGAGGTCAGCGGGGCAACATCTGGATAAGCGGGCCAGGGCTTAACCTAGCGGTTTCGTATATTTTAAAGCCCACATTTTTGAGTATTGATAAGTTGTATTATATGTATATTATTTCTGCATTGGCGGTGCATGACTTAATGGCTGAAATGCTGGACAGTAGCCAATTTGACATAAAAATAAAATGGCCGAATGACATCCTTGTGAATTCAAAAAAAATAGCAGGAATACTTAACGAGAACTTTTTAAATTCAATGATAGCAAATACATCCGTTGTTGGGATCGGGATAAACATTAATCAGGAAGATTTTAGAGGTTTGCAGAACGTTACGTCGCTAAAGATGATGGATTCGAAAGAACACGATTCAAACCTTGTTTTAAGGGCCTTAAACAGGCATCTAGAGAATTACTATCTAAAATTAAAAGGGCAGAATTACGAAACCCTTTTAAAGAAATATTACGCTCATTTTTTCAAAATTGGTGAATTACAACTCTTCATCATGAATGATCAAGAAAAAGAATTTATTGTAAAAGGGATAAACGAAAAAGGGCTTTTGAATCTTACCGACAAATCAGGCAAAGAACATTATTTCGACATCAAAGAAATAAAATGGGCGCTTTAAAAGCGCCCATGTTTTGAAATAAATTCCTTAAAACTTTACTTGATCTCGTTAACTATGTTGTTTGCTTCATAGATATAAATATCCTTGGCAACATTCTTTACCCAGCGAGTTTCACGTCCCACGCGAGAACTATCGCCTTTGATCTTGGTAAGATCTTCATCTAACAACGAAACATTGAAATCTTTGATATCCTTTTTGATCTCATCGTATTTTTTATTTTGCTCTCTCCAGTATTTTTGCTCCGCTCTAAATTTATCTAATTTTAAATTTACCAACGACTCATCCTTTTTTGCTTTGAACTCTTTTGAAAATGTTTCAACTGCTTTGAATTGCTCATTCTTTTTCAAACGGGCAGTGCTGCTTTTTAATAATTTATCGTAATTGATATTACTGAATTCCTTGTAATTTGATTTAGGAATCTCATCCCAAGGCATTGGATATTCTAATTCTCTTTCGCCACGATCGATGAATGCGTATAGATCAGGTAAAGTTATATTTGGCGTTACACCTTTTAGTTGTGTTGACCCGCCATTAACACGATAGAATTTTTGTTGCGTAACTTTTACTTCGCCTATAGGTTTAATGGTATCAAACTGTGGCATTAAATATCCATCCAAATTAAAAAATGATTGCACTGTGCCCTTCCCAAAGGTTGGTGTGCCAATGATCACGGCACGTTTGTAATCCTGTAAAGCAGCAGCCAAAATTTCGCTAGCGCTTGCACTTCCGTGATTCACCATTATGGCTAGAGGACCATCCCAAACAACATCCTCCATATAATCCTCCATTACTTTTATATAACCGTCTCTGTTCTTTACTTGCACAACAGGTCCTTTTGGAAAGAACAAGCCTGCCATTAAAACAACCTCTTGTAAAGAGCCGCCACCATTATCGCGTAAATCAATAACGATCGACTTCACTCCTGCTCTTTTCAATTTCTCGATCTCTTCGCGCATATCTTTTGCACAGCGATGCGCACCCTTTCCTGTACCTGTAAAATCAGTATAAAATGAAGGTAAATGAATATAACCTGTTTTGGTTTTATTATTAATAATAGCACTTTTTGCAAAGGTCTCTTCCATATCGATCACATCACGGATAATCGGTATAATTTTAATAGTTCCATCAGCTTTTTTAACTGTTAAGCGAACTTCAGTACCTTTTTTTCCTTTGATCAATTCAATGGCATCGTCCATTTCCATTTCGGTAATATCAACCGCTTTATTCTCGCCTTGCCCCACCTTTTGAATCTCGTCATTTTGTTTTAATTCGCCTTGCTTATCACTCGGACTACCTTTAATGATCTCGCTCACCTTTAATTGACCCATTTCGGTACGCATTAAACGTGCTCCAATACCTTCAAACTGTCCGCTCATGGCTTGGTCGAATTTCTTTTTTTCTTTTGGTGCAAAATATTCGGTGTGTGGATCGTAAATACCAGTAATGGCATTTGCATACAAAGCAAAACGATCTTTAGGCGTTAGTTTATTATAGTACTTGAATAAATTATTATTTGCTTTGATCACTTTGCGCCGCGCATCAACCTCCATAGTGTCAAACGACTTTACTTTGTAAGACGTATCCTTTTTTTCGATGGCAGATTCTTGCCTATTAAGATTTTCATCCAAACGTAACAACACTTGATACTTCAACATTTTTTGCCATTCCTTTTTTAATTCTTCAGGGGTTTTGGCATAACCGGATTTCTCGGCATCCGATTCGTAAGTTTCTTCTGAGGCAAATTCTAATGGTTTTGACAAATATTCTTTGTACCAACTTTCCTTTTCTTTGATACGCTTGGCAATAAGATCAACGGAAATCTTATAAAAATCGTGACTTTGATTTTTTAATTGGTCGTCGATCGATCGTTTGTATTTGCTCAACAGATCAATGTCCTCTTGCAAGAAGAATTTTTTACTAGCGTCTGTACGTTTAATATACAGATCAAATACTTTTTCGCTGAACACATCATCTAATTTTACAGGGCTATAATGATTTTGAGTTAAGCCTCCCACAAGTATATCAAGAATGAGTTCATTTTTGTTGAAAACGTAATTAAAAACGGTAAAAGAAGTAATTCCCAGAACTAAGGGTATGATTATGAACTTCTTTTTTAGAGTATTTATAATTGTTCTCATGGTATATACAAATTTAATCACTTTGAGGCACTATTGCTATTATTTAGACACTAAATATGACCTATTGTAACAATTTTTACATGTTTAAATTTTGTTAAAGAAATATTAAAGAATAAGTATACTTTAGCGCAAATACTTTTTTTATGATCGACTTTACACGCTCCGAGCTCTCACATTTTGTAATTCATTACGTTGGTAACAAAGGCCTTGGAGAAGAACTTACCTTAAGCGAGGATCTGATCTCATTTAAAGATGATTTTGTAAAGGAAACCCTTTTGCGCTATTTTTTAAATCCATTCAAAACTGATATTTACCACAAGTTCAGAGAAAAAGCTGATGTGAGTTTGAAAAGTGTTGCCAATATGAGCGAGGATCTTTTTAGCTCGCAAAAAAACTTCTTATCTGTAAGTAAAAAACTAGCCAAATATCTTCACGATCAAAGCACTCATCCAAAAATAAAAGGTGGCGAATTTTACGTATGCTATTTTAAGGATGCGATGGTAGACGGTGAATTATGTGATGCTATTGGCTATTTTAAAACCGAGAACAAAGAAACCTATTTAAAAGTTTACCAACATTTAAACAGTTTTGACCTGGAATGCGATGATGGCATTGATATTTATAAGTTAGACAAGGGCGCTTTGATATTTAATACAGAAAAAGAAAAAGGTTACAAATTAAGTATCATTGATAATAACAACCGAAATGCTGAGTGCGCTTTATATTGGGAAGAGGACTTTTTGGGAGCAAAACTTAAAGAGAATGGATACTATTTTACCAAGAATTTTATGGATACCTCCAGAGGTTTTTGTGAAGAGATCCTTACTGAACAAAATAACGTAACCAAGCAAGATCAAATGATGATGCTAAACAAGAGTGCAAGTTATTTTAAAGAAAAAGAACGATTTAACGTAAAGGATTTTGAAAAAGATGTGCTTGTTGAGCCAAGTTTAATTTCTGCTTTTAGTGAGTACCGTTATAATTACAATGATAAAAACGATCTTCAAGCCATTGATGAATTTGACGTTTCATCAACAGCAGTAAAAAAGAATGCTAAGTACATGAAGAGCGTAGTAAAATTGGATAAGAATTTTCATTTATACATTCACGGAAGACATGATTACGTTGAACGTGGCTATGATGAAGGAAAAGGAATGAAGTACTATAAATTGTATTATGAGAATGAGAGCTAATACTCAGTAAGCATTGTCAGTTGGTAGCTTTTAGCCAAGTAACCTGAGTCTTTCGTCCCGATAGCTATGGGGATTGCTCAAGATAAACTCTGTCGAAGCGCGACTTTCCAATAAATTAACCGAGCTGTTGTACTTCGACTACGCTCCGCCTGACTGGCTTCGGTTATGCACCATCATTGAGGGGTTTAATTGCTATGATTTCGAAAGCTCCTTCGCTCGTTTTTCGGCGGCAATAATTCCGTTCACAAGGGTTTCTTTAAGTTTTTGATCTTTAAAAACAGAAAGTGCCGCTTCTGTAGTTCCGCCTTTTGATGCCACTGACTTTATAAGATCATCTAAATTACTTTCAGAAGTATTCATTAAATGAAAAGCGCCGTTCATAGTTTGCTTCACCAATAAAGAAGAAATATGCTCATCAATCCCCATTTGTTTTCCGGCTTCTATCATGGCGCTTGCAATAAAATAAAAATAAGCCGGGCCGCTTCCACTTAAAGCGGTAACAGCATCTAATTTGCTTTCATCCTCAAAGAAAACTGTTTTACCAGTTGTATTCAAAAGATTATCTGCCTTTAAAACATCATGAATACTCGTTTCTTTACTCGCAGTAAATCCAGTAATTCCCATACCTAGCTGCGCCGGTGTATTTGGCATTGCCCTTATAATTGACTTGTGAGCTAAATTTTCTTGAAGCGTTTGAATAGTTATACCTGCCATAATAGAAATAAGAAGATGCGAAGGTAAAATATGCTCCTTGAGACCCGAATAAATAGCCTTTGAATCTTGAGGTTTAGTGGCCAAAATGATGATGTCAAAACTTTTAATGCGTTCGTCGATCTTATTTGCCACATTTCCAAAAGATCTCAATCGTTCTTTCGTTTCGGCATTTTTTTCTATCAATAAAATATCTTTTTGCGAAACGATATTATCTTTTAAAAACGCCTTAGCATAGGTTAAACCCATATTGCCACAACCTATAATTGCAATTCTTGCCTTCATTTATTTTTTCATTTTTATATGCGGAATATTGTCTTCCAAATACTCCTTACCTACTTCCTTAAACCCACACTCGTTGTAAAATTTTTTAAGATAGCATTGGGCTGATATGGTGATGTTGCTTGTTTTAAATAATTCATCGCATTTTAAGATCGATTCTTTCATCAATTCCTTTCCTATGCTTTTTCCTCTTAAGGAAGGATCAACTACAACTCTTCCAATACTTGCCTCCGGATAGTTAACACCTTGAGGTATCAAACGCGCATAAGCCATAATTTTTTCGTTTTCAGTTCCAAATAAATGCCACGACTTCTTGTCAACTTCATCAAGATCTTGATAAGCGCAATTTTGTTCTACAATAAAAACTTTTGATCGCAATTGCAAAATACCGTACAATTCGAGAACACTTAATTCATTAAATGTTTTTGCGAACCATTTCATTAGTAATTTCCAATAGATAACATTACCAAAGTGCAAGCCTCGATGCTTTCAACGCCTTGCTTTTTTGCCAATTCTATGAGCTCAGAGTTTTCGGCACCGGGATTGAAAATAATTCTTTTTGGTTTTAACGATAAAATATACTCATACCAAGTTTTTTGATTTTTTGCAGAGAGATACATTGTAACTGTATCAACGTCATTTGGAACCGGTTTATTGGTAAGAATCTTTTCTCCTTCAATATCACCTTCTTTTATTCCAACTGGATACACTTTATGGCCGTGCGCTTTTAAACTTGTTGTTGCTTTATAACTATAGCGCTCCGGGTCGGATGACGCGCCTATGATCATGGTTGTTTTCATTCTGTGTAATTTAAATCTTTTGCAAATGTTTCTTCTAATCTATAACATGCCCAATAGGCTAATACAAATACAATGCCGCCAATTATTAACGACGAATTTACAACACCTATAGAAGGTTTCATAGAAGCGTTGGCCAATGTCATTAATGTAACTGAACCGCGAACAAAATTTGGAGCGGTGGTTGTAACTGTTGATCGAATATTAGTACCAAATAATTCCGATGCGCCACTCATAAATACAGCCCAATATCCTGTTCCGAAACCAATACAAAAAACTATGGAATAAAACGCAAGCACCGAAACACTAGCAAATAAATAATAAAGGACGCTGAATAACAACGTGAGGGTAATAAAAATGAAGAGTACTTTTTTCCGTGATCGCATTTTTTGACTCATGATACCACTTACCACATCGCCAATGGTAATTCCAATATAAGCCACCATTATCGGGATCTTTCCGTCTTTTGGTCCATTAGCCAAACCTAAAGCGCTCGACATTTCGGGAGCAAACTGCACTAAGAAATACATCACAAACCAAACAGGAATGGCAATTAAAATAATATTCAAATACTTAAATAATAGTTTCGGATGAGAAAAAAGATAAAAGAAGTTTCCTTTTTTTACGGCTTTATCTTGCTTTACTTGATCGAACATTCCACTTTCGAAAATACCTATGCGAAGGAATAATAATAGCAAGCCCATTCCGCCACCCAAAAAATAACTCATTCGCCAATTATCAATTGCAATTGTAGTTATGCCTGCCACTACAGCACCAAATAATCCTATAGAAGCCACAATGGTTGTTCCAATACCACGATCTTCCTTTTTCATGGTTTCGCTTACTAAAGTTATTCCAGCACCTAATTCTCCTGCTAAACCAAACCCTGATACAAAACGTAAAATTCCATACCAAAATGTATCGGTAACAAAACCATTGGCAATATTTGCAAGCGAATACGTAATGATACTTCCAAATAAAACAGTTAATCTTCCTTTTTTATCTCCTAAAATTCCCCAAAACAATCCGCCAACCAACATACCTATCATTTGGTAGCTCAACAAACTGGCGCCTACATCTGTTACTTGTTTTTTTAATTCAGCAGGATCGGTATACGTATCTTTCAAAATATCTGTTAAACTTGCCACACGCTCCATTCCAAATAAAACCAGATCGTAGATATCCACAAAATAACCTAGGGCGGCTACCACTACAATTTTACTGAACGATGCTTTGAACTGCTGATACATGATTTTTATTTGCTAAGAACCTTTTCTATAGGATCATCGGTGCAACCATTGGGATAATTTATTTTAATAAGATCGGAAATGGTTGGTGCAATTTGTGTGATCTTGTAATAATTCAACGAACTCCCTTTTTCAATGCCATTCCCGTAAAAAATTACAGGCACATGTGTATCGTAAGAATACGAAGCACCATGCGTTGTACCAGTTTTTTTATGATCCATCCATCCCGGTTTTAGTTCATAGGCCACATTACCACTGCGCTGATGATTATACCCATTTTGCATTAAGGCTTTTACATCTCGGCCTTCAAAACTACCATTTTTAAGTACAGAGGAAGGATATGCTTCTGCAATAGCATCTATTGTTACAAGGTAATCACATAATTTCTGCTCTACATATTGCCTATTGATCTTATCCAAATTGCTTTCATTCAAAAACACTTGTTGATTGAAACAACCGATCAATATTTTTTCATCGTTGAACGTTTTTAAAAAATACTCTCTCAATTGCTTTTCTAATTTTTTTTCTTCAAAATAATCTGCAGGGATCTTATTATCCTTTAAATAATTTGGCACTTCAGCTACACCATGATCAGCAGTTAAGAATAAAACATAATTATTTACACCTACTTCAGCGTCTAATGTTTTTATAAACTCTTCTAATTCTAGATCCAAACGCAAATACACATCTTCAATTTCAACAGAACGCGGCCCGTATTCATGGCCAATTATATCAGTACTTGAGAAACTTATAGTTAACAGGTCGGTAAATTCATCTTTGCCTAATTTCTCATTCTTTAAACAAGCAATTGCCATATCTTTTGTAATGGTATTTCCATAAGGTGTTTCCTTAACCATACCGTATTTTCCGGGAATTAAATAATTAGAATACTCATACGGAAAAGTTGGCGTAGCTTTTTTATTTGCTGCTTTTTCGTATGTGTTGTTATCGGCTATTGAATTGGTATACGTTTCAATAGGTTTTAGTGTATTCCAGCCTTTTTGCAAATATGTTTTTGGCAATTGCTTTGCATTAAATTCGTTCAGCCAAGTTGGTAATTCTTTTACGTACCATGAAGAAGAAATAAAATACCCAGTTGAATCATCGTACCAAAACGCTGCATCTGCTGCATGCCCGGCTGGAAAAATAGCGCTCCTATCCTTTAACGCAATACCAAACACTTTCGATTTACCATTGCTGCACAGTTTTAGCTCATCGCCAATGGTAGTGCTCAATAAATTTACAGGCGATCTTCCTCTCGACTTCACATCAGTTCCAACCGGTTTTACTTTTTCATCTTTTACGCAATATAATTCCTTGTCACTTGCTTTATCGTACCAATCGTTTGCAATAATACCATGAACTCGTGGCGTTGTTCCTGTGAAAATACTTGCATGCCCCGGGCCTGTGATAGTTGGGACATAATTATAATGAGCGTTACGCAAGTAAAAACCCTTGTTCACCAATTTTTTAAATCCCCCATCTCCATATCTATCCCAATACCGGTAGATATAATCGTTACGCATTTGATCAACCACAATACCAACTACTAACTTTGGTTTTGAATTAGGTGCTTTTTTAACCTGCTGAGCAAATGAATAAGATCCAAAGGAAATAAAAAGAAAAAAATATAGTTTTTTTAGCCGCATTATTTTTTGTCGAGTTTTTCAAAAACAGAATTACTGCTTTTGTATTCGGGAACAATGTTCTTCATGTGTTGTACAATAAGATCATTGTTTTGGGTATTAAATAATTTAATGATGTTCTCAATGGCTTCGTTCACTTCCTGATATTCATACTCTCGTACTTTTCCTATCAAAATTTGATTGTGATGTGTTGGTAAAGTGGTTTCTTTATCTGCTAATAATTCCTCAAATAATTTTTCGCCGGGACGTAATCCTGTAAATTCGATTTTAATGTCTTTTCCTTCTTGCAATCCAGAAAGCTTGATCATCTTACGGGCCAGATCAATTATTTTTACCGATTTGCCCATGTCGAACACAAAAATTTCTCCGCCTTTTCCCATGCAACCTGCTTCTAAAACTAATTGACAAGCTTCAGGGATGGTCATAAAATAACGTGTGATATCAGGATGTGTAATTGTAACCGGACCACCTTTTTCGATCTGACGTTTAAATCTTGGGATAACAGAACCATTAGAACCTAATACGTTTCCAAAGCGCGTGGTTATAAAACGTGTGTTTGACTTTTTACCAAGACTTTGAATATAAATTTCGGCAATACGTTTACTAGCTCCCATCACATTGGTTGGATTCACTGCTTTATCAGTACTTACAAAAACAAATTTCTCAACTTTATGTTCTACCGAAAGATCAGCGCACACTTTTGTACCTAGTACATTTGTAAAAACAGATTCGGAGGGATTATTCTCCATCAAAGGAACATGTTTATATGCCGCTGCGTGAAATACAATATTTGGTTTAAATGTTTCAAATGCTTTTTGCATACGTTCTGCATTTCGAACATCGGCAAGAGCAACTTCGTAACTTCCTTTTTTGTACTTATCATTAAACTCCAGATCTAGTTCATGCAAGGGCGACTCAGCCTGATCGAGCAAATAAATTTTTGCGGGATCAAATTTCATGCACTGCCTTGCTAATTCACTTCCAATAGAACCGGCAGCACCGGTGATCATGATCACTTTCCCGCGAATTTGATCAGTGATAAGATCAGCATTCAATTTAATTGGCTCACGCTCTAAAAGATCTTCAATGTTTATAGTTTTTAATTGATTAAAACTTAATTCGCCATTGATCCATTTGGTGGGTGGAGGAACATTTAAAACACGCGTATTGTAATTCAAACAAATATCAGTGATCTCATTCTTTTTTGCCGCACTTAAATTTTGAATACTAATGATCACGATCTCTGCATTATTATCCTTGATGAGTTGACCCAATTTGTCGGTGGTATAAATAAACGCCCCTTCTAAGCTTCTTCCTTTTTTCTTTTCATCATCGTCAACAAAAGCAACAACACGATATTTAATGGCTGCATCTCTATCTAAAGTACGCTTTGTAATTATGCCCGCTTCACCAGCACCAAAAATGATCACATTCATGCGCTCACTGGTAGGGTTTTTTGTTTCAAGGAATAATGCCTTCACAGCTAAACGAGAACTGATCATTAAAAACAGAGTACAAAGCGCATCGATAATGATGATGGAATTTGGAATGAAATACGTTTTGCTTCCGAAATAATAATATGCGAGATTTGTAATGAAAACAAGAACACTTCCAAGAATTACGATGGTAAAAATTCGGGTGGCGTCTTTTGAACTGGTATACCTTACAACGCCTTTATATGTTTTAGAAACAAAAAACGTACTAAAACGAATAACCAAAACAACGGCATAATTTAAAGGCAAATTACTTTTATCAGCAGTAGGAATATCATCAAAATTAAACCGGAGTAGTACTGCAAGCGTTAGCGAAAAAGCACAAATTATTGTATCGATGATCAAGATAGACCATCTAGGCAAATTATACGACCAGAATAACTTGAAAATATTGAACATTACCTGTAAAAATAACTATTTTTTTTGAGGTGTAACCGTTTTAGTTTCAGTGGCTTTTGGCTTAGACTGAATGGTAGCAGAAATTTTAGATTCGGGGGTGGATTTATAGGTTGTAGATGACTTTGGCGGCGTAAGAGGTTGTAGCGGTTTAAACGGCTTATCACTTACGGTTACTTCACAAATTGCGCAAACTTCTCTCCATTTAATATTCAATTCGCAATCGCTTGGTTGAATATAAATGGTTTTTTTGGCGCTGTCGGGTAAGGTAACGTCTACCGAAGTCCCGTAAGACTTTGGTCCGTCAAACAAAAAAGGGTCTTTAAATTTTTCCTCAAGGTGAATATCCTTAATATGTACCTTTTTATCTAAGATCACGGTGTACAATTCAAAAATGGCACGCGTTATTTTTATTGAAATCTTATCATTGGGTTTATCGTACAAGATCTTCACATCGCCATTTACTGTAGTGCTGTAATTAATTAGTCCAACATCCACAATGGCATCGCATGTAAAATGCGAACTATCGGGTCGAATCTGGATCTTTGGATTTGCCATTTTCCAATGATATTTTCCTTTAATGAACATGACTTCATACTCATTTGTGCTCGAAACAGTACCTATAGACATGAGAACTTTATTTACAAGATCCTCATGCAAAGTAAAAGAGAAATCGTTCAAAACAGTTTTAGTTTGAGCCATTATGCCCGAACAAAAAAACAAAAGATGTAGGATAAAGCGCATTTTGCTAAATTTGTATACGAATTTCTTACTTTTTAGGAAAACAAGCACATCAATTAATTAAAAGTTATTAGCGATTGAAAACTAAACGAGTTATAGCGATAGGCGGAGGAGCAGCGGGTTTTTTTGCGGCTATCAATTGTAAGCTTTTAAATCCTTCCTTTGAGGTTAAGATACTTGATAAAACTAACAAACTTTTATCAAAAGTGCTTGTGTCGGGCGGTGGAAGATGTAATGTAACCCATCATTGCTTTGATAATAAACAATTAGTTAAAAATTATCCTCGAGGCGAAAAAGAACTCATGCAAGTTTTTAGTCGCTTTGCAGTGTACGATACCATTCATTGGTTCAAAGAGCATGATATTGAATTAAAAGTCGAAGCTGATGGAAGAATGTTTCCAGTCAGCAATAAAAGCGAGACGATTGCAAATTGCTTTTTAGATCTTGTAAAAAAACTTCATATAGAAGTTATAACTCAATGCGAGGTTCAAAAAATTATCAAAAAAGAAACATTTGAATTGCACACAAGCAAAGGGAATTTTGAAACTGAGGTGCTAATTTGCAGCATGGGCGGAAATAACAAAATGGAAGGGTATAAAATTTTAAAAGAACTTGGCCACAACATCATCTCCCCTATTCCGAGTTTATTTACTCTTAATTTGCCGGCCGAGAATATCAAGAAAGAACTACAAGGTGTTGCTGTACAAAACGCTACCGTTACCATCGAAAAAACTAAGTTCAATTATACCGGTCCGGTTTTGGTTACGCATTGGGGACTAAGCGGACCGGCTGTATTAAAACTTTCGGCATTTGCGGCACCACATTTTTTTGAAACCGATTACAAAAACAATATTCTCATCAATTGGACCGGAAATTTAAAATTGAATGAAATCATTGAAAAGTTGAATGATCAAAAAATAAATTCATCCAGATCGATCATAATAAAAACACCGCTATTTGAATTACCAAAGCGTTTATGGGAATTTTTAGTAGTTAAAGCTGGAATAGTATCAGATACCAATTGGCCAAACGTTTCAAAACAACACATACATAAACTGAGCGAAATTTTATTCAGAGATGTATACAAAATGGAAGGTAAAACGACATTTAAAGAAGAGTTTGTTACGGCAGGAGGGATTGATCTGAAAGAAATAGATTTTAAAACCATGCAAAGCAAACGTGTTAAAGATCTTTATTTTTGTGGCGAAGTGTTAAATATAGACGGAATTACCGGAGGATTTAACTTTCAAAGCGCTTGGAGCACTGCTTACGTTTGCGCCTCTTCCATATAATACCTCGCAAATTTTCACTAAATTTGGTAAAGAATCATGTATAAAAAACTTCCTTATTTAGTTTTTACAATCTTCTCACTTTGCTTTTTTTTAAGTAAAGCGCAAGATACATTGATTGCCTTTACGCCTCAATTTGAACTTGGTAAATATTATCAGATCACCTCAATTTATGATACAGAATACAAAGGCGAAGTTGTTGAAGAAACAAGTAAAGACGTTGTGATATTAGACAGGAAAGCGAATATGAAACGCCGCCTCGCTAAAAAGGAGATCAAAATGATCAAACCCATCAACGCGAGTATTAAAAATAATATTGGACGCTTTGATGATGACTATTATACCAATTATTATATGCTTGTAGAGAATGCTTTGCCTTATGAAAAAGGGTCGGTAAATGCAACCACTCATTATTTTATTGAGAATATCAACTATGCTTTTAGTGAAAATTGGAGTCTCTCTATGAATGTACTTTTATTTCTTCCTGCTTCTATTGGTGTAAAATGTTCTTACGAGATCTCAAAGGACCTTTACTTTGGGGCCAATGTGTATATGTGGGCTCTTCCAACTGATAATTCATTGGGCGTTTATTCAATTCCGTTGATCGGTGCCGGTGTAAGAATAACCAAAGGCGATAATAATACCAATTTTACAATTGGCGCCGGCGGTTTAGCTGTAAAAGATTTTAATCAAGTAAACACTCCTATGCAAAAATTGGATTATACTCCTGTTTATTATTTAAACTTTGCTTACGCCAATCGCTTTGCCAAACACGCAGCCTTCAATATTGAGAATTTTTTATTTCCACAGGCATTTTCTAATCAGAGGGGTGGTTCGGTAAATTTAAATTTAACGGGCGCAAGCATTAAGTGGATACGTAATGAAGATACACAATGGAATTTTGGATGTTACGGAATGTATTTAGGAGACCTCACAAAATTAAATACCAACTCACAAATAATACCTATTCCTTATATCTCCTACTCGCAGTTTATTGATTAGTATAATTTCAAAAATGCGAAAGTAATTATTTCTAGGAAGATTTAATAAAACCTCACTCATTTTATTCTACCGAAAATTTTTCAATGGTACTGTAAGCTGTTGTTTCTTTCGCAAACTCAACCGGAATGCTGCGCCAGCGATTGAAGCGCAAAGCCCTGCGCAGGACTTTGCTTAATGTTTGTTGGGTGAGGAGGCGACCGCAGGAAGCCACCGCAACCCTACAAACATTGCAAAGAACAAGCAGGCTTGCAGCGGAAAGCGCGCCCGGGCGCCCAAATACTAAAAAAATTGAAGGAGTACAAATTAGATCATTTAATGATCTTCATTTCATTTAAGAGATAACCGGCGCCAGCGTATTTATCAACTACCCAAAGTGTAAAGCGCACATCCAAAACAATATTTCGGCAACGATTCACATCATACATCACATCACTCATAGTTCCTTCCCAGTTACGATCGTAATTTGTTCCAATCAATTCGCCTTTTGCGTTTAAAACAGGGCTGCCGCTATTTCCTCCAGTTGTATGATTACTCGCAATGAATGAAACGCGCAACTTTCCATTTTTATCAGCATACATTCCATAATCCTTCTTATTATATAGTTCTATCAAGCGAGGCATCACCTCATAATCAGGATTACCTGTGCTGTTCTTATCAACCATTCCATCAATTGTAGTATAATGCAAATATGTAACGCCATCTTTTGGTTTGTAATCATCTACTTTTCCATACGCCACACGTAAAGTTCCATTGGCATCAGGATAGAATTTTTTGGTCTTCACATTATCTTTTTGCATTTTCATATACTCTTTTTGCAATTCTAATATTTGCAACTCATCATAACTATACTGTGGAAAAACGCCTTTTTGGTAATAGGTATTTATTGCCAAAGTAAGTTTATAAAATGGGTCGCGCTCATACAGCGAATAACTCTTTTCAAAATCACTTAACATAGCCGCTGCTTTTGTATTATCAATAAAACTTGAATTGCTGTATAAGAATTCAGTGATCTTTTCCGTATCATTATTGTACGCAGTAAACAGCGAATCCAAATACATTGGTCTACTTTCTTTATCAATATTATTTGCGTATTCTTTGAGCATGGCAACGCAAAGTTTCTTGTCTGTTTCTTTATTGAAATTTTTGAAAGGGATAGTTTTTTTAAGATCTGAATATAACTGATCGAATTTATTTTCTTTACCACTCTGCTTCTTTTTAAGTTCGGCAAATAACGCGTTATAATTAGTGATATAGCGAACAGCATCTATTCCCATTAAGCATTCGCTGTAATAATCCACTTGTTTACTTAGTGGTGCATATTCCACATAAACTTTCTTAAAATCAGCCAATATTTCCTTGCATTTGTTTTGTTTGCCGGCATCAGCATTTAGGGATTGGATTAAATCTATCTCATATTTCTTCTTTTTGTTGATCGCATCATTGATTATCAATCCTTGCGTTTCGCCCGACCATTTTTTGTAAGCGTTGGCAATTCCCGCATATCTATCAGCATACATCAAACGAATTGTATCGTTCTTTTTCATATCCTTTTCGTAAATCGACAAACGCTTTTCGCGCAACAAAACACGACGAGGATTTTGTTCATTCACTAATAATTCAACCGCAAACGAAGTAAGGTATTCTTGCGTTCTTCCCGGAAAACCATATACCATAGTAAAATCTCCTTTTTCGTATCCTTTTAAAGAAATAGGAAATGAATACAAAGGCTTGTACGGAACATTATCTGCGTTATAATCGGCAGGTTTATTTTCTTTATTCGCATAAATTCTAAACATGCTAAAATCCGGATTGTGGCGAGGCCAAACCCAATTATCTGTCTCTCCTCCAAATTTTCCGATGCTCTCAGGAGGAACACCCACTAATCGTACATCTTTAAAAACCTCGGTTACAAATAAATAATATTCGTTGCCGTAGTAAAACGAACGAACAAACGCAGAGTAATGGGTTTTCTCTATTGCCAATTTTTCTATTTGCAGCATCGTAGCGCGAATAGCAGAATCTTTTTGAAACTCCGAATACGAAGGTTTGATAACGCTTAATACTTGCTTGGTAACATCTTCAATTTTTTTAATGAAGGTTACAGTTAACCCTTTGCACCAAAGCTCTTCATTGGCATTTTTGGCCCAATAACCATTTTTAAGATAATCTTTACCTACACTACTTAATCCTGCAACAGATCCATAACCACAGTGATGATTCGTTAATATCAATCCTTTCTCCGAAATTGCTTCGGCAGTGCATCCTCCACCAAAAATAGCCACAGCGTCTTTCATGCTTGCTTTATTGATACTGTAAATTTGTTGCGCGGTTAATTTAAAGCCATTCTTTTTCATGTCTTTAAAATTCATTGCCTCAATTAACTGTGGCATCCACATACCTTCGTCAGCCTTTGCTAAAAAAGAAATAAACGTTAATACAAATACTATTTTTTTCATCCTCTTATTTTATTTGATCATTCCCGCCATCTTCATTGCTTCCACTTTAATGACACTGTCTAATGGAATTTGTTGGTCGTTACTTTTTTGTGTTGCCTTTTTTAACAACAAAGGTGTTTCGCGAATTTGCTTTGCAAAATTTTGTATCTGGTCTTGCTTTCCTTTACGCTCGTAATATGTTTTTGGAGATGTGTACATCTCGTAAGTGTCACTAATAAAACTATTTCCAAACGCCGACAAATTTCCATCTGAATACAACAACATCACCACTTGATTACTTTCAACACTTTGTTTCAGATCCAATTGCCAAACTTCCACTTTCTCACCTTGAATAGGTGACGGAATTACTTTATTATAATAATACCAAAATTGTCCGCCTGCAAAAGCACCATTTAATATTCCCATGTAAACCGGTCCATACCAATAACTATCTGATAAGGTTAAAACGCGCGTTGTATTTTTTAATGAATCATCTTCCCAACCGATCTCCGGATATGCAAGCTTCATGTTTTGCTCAGGATTCTTATACAAATTCATTCCTTTCAACACATCAGCATCCCTGCTTCGGGCGGTATCTACCACATCAATTATTCGAATACGAAGATCGGGCATATCGCAATGGTGTAATTTTTCCATGAATTTAATTATGGTATCCATGGCCAAACATTCGCCATAATAACTCCAATGGTGACCAAATTTTGGAAAGAGTGGATATGGCGTTACAGGTTTCAATTTATTGAACAGTTCATAAAGATCCAACTGATTAATTCCATATTGCTTTCCGTATTTAGCGTACAGATCGTGGTTGGTTTGTTTAACGGGATGTTTGTATTTATCTTCTATGAATTCGTTACAATACTCTCCTTTGCCCGGGGCATACACAAACATTAAGTCAATTCCCTTTTTCTTTAACGTATCTTGAACTACTTTTGCTTTTTGCATCAATGTTATTACTTTATTCTCATCCACCTGATCATCGCCATAAGCTGAGAAAATATAATCCTCACTAAACACATAATCTTCTTTACCACTCACAAAACCTTTTACGCGCAATTGATTAAAGAAAGAATAATATAATTGGTTGTTTAAACGAACAGAAATTTCCTTGAATGCCCAATGATCATCATTATAATCATCCATCACTTCCTGATATCCTCCATCGAACCAACTTGTAGACGTAAATTTTGGCTTTTCATCGGAGATCAATAAGCCGGCAAGGTTTGGTTTATTGTAAGTTAGATCTTCATCGGGCGAGATCCTGGTTGCCTGCTTATAATAAGAAGCCAACATTGGTATGAACAGCGCGAATAATATCACAACTCCATGAACAGAATATGTTTTCTTTTTACTCACTAAAACCTAAAATAAATAAATGGATTAAAATTTAAAGCCGATACATAACTTAACGACACATAAAACAGCACAATGCTTGAAAGCACCACTATCCACTTGCCATTGTTGCTAAATTTTTCTCCGTAAAGTTGTTGTTGCAAGGCCAATGTTCTATTAGTGATGGCAAACCACGAAATAAGCAAGGCTATAACAGCCATAGCCATAAAATCGTTGTTCATTGCAAATTTGCCGTCAACAAAATTGAAACTATACATGTGTTTCATTACTGAAAAAGCGTAGGATAGATCATCATTACGGAACAATACCCAACCGGTAGCAACAATAATAAAGGTAATTGGAACTGAAATAAATTTACCGAGCTTCTTAAAAACATTCCCAAGAAACAAACGTTCTAATACAAGGAAAAATCCGTGATAAGCACCCCATAAAACAAAATTCCAACTGGCGCCATGCCATAAACCTGAAAGAAGAAAAACAACAAATAGGTTGCGGTACAGCTTTGCATTTCCTCCTTTATTTCCTCCGAGCGGGATATATAAATAGTTTTTCATCCATGCGCCCAAGGTAATATGCCAGCGACGCCAAAAATCGGTGATGCTTGTAGAGATATAAGGATTGTTGAAATTTTCAGGAATTCTAAAGCCCATTATTTTACAAAGACCAATAGCCATATCGCTATATCCACTAAAATCAAAATAAATTTGAAATGTATAAGCAATGGCTCCTACCCAAGCGGCGGCAGTATCTAATTGCGCAACTGGCAAATTAAAAACAGCGTCGGCTTGCATGCCTAATGTATTGGCGATAATCACTTTTTTGGCTAAGCCAATACTAAATATCAAAAAGCCACTAAGCTTTGCCTCGGGTGTATAATTTTTTTCGCGATTGGTAATTTGATCGGCAATATCGTGGTAGCGCACAATGGGGCCTGCAATTAGTTTTGGGAATAACAAAATATAAGTTTGATAATGCCAAAAACTTTTTAATGGTTTGTGAATTCCTCTGTAAACATCCACCACATACGTTAAACTTTCGAATGTATAAAACGAAATTCCTATTGGTAAAATGATCTTGGCGAAGTGAATGTCTAATCCAAGTACTGAGTTGAAATTATCTACAAAGAAATTGCAATATTTAAAGTAGAATAATAAACCAAGATTAATACAAAGCGAAAGAATTAAAAATTTCTTTTTAGCGCCCTTGTTTTTAGCGTTATGCATAGCATTTACCAAAAAGAAATCAATAAAGGTTGTTGCTAAAATTGCGAAGATAAATTTTGGTCCGCCCCACGAATAAAAGAAAATACTAAACGCCAAAATAAAACCGTTTTTGTACTTACTAGGCACAATATGATATGCCAGCAAGACTAGCGGCAAAACATAAATTAAAAAAGTTATACTGGCAAAAACCAAGGCTTAAAATTGAGAATGTAAAAATAAGAAAATAGGTGGGATTTTATTAAATAATTTAAGGTACAAAACCTGCTATTTTATGAAAGGTAGTCTTACCCTACTGAGCAGTAAACATAAGCCCTTCAGCCCCTTTATACTTAAATAAAAGCTGATTAAAGAAGTTGAGTTCGTTGCCCTTTAAGGCATTAGCAATTTCTTCGAGGGACATAGTTTTATTGATATCTGTAAAATCGGTTCGATTAATGCTAAATTTTGTGGCAAGTTCATCGAAATATTTTTTTGAAAGATTGATGGAAGCGTCTAGATTTTCAATGTCTTTTGAAAACAACAAAAAGCGATCTATTTCAGTATGAACCTCCGCAACATCTACTTTCAAAGAATCCGACAATTTCAATTCCTTGATCTTTGCCATTCGGCCATCAATTTCATTCTTAAAATAATCCTGTGATTCCTTTTCGCGATCGTCCCTTTCGCAAGAAACTGCAAGGCAAACGCATAGGATAATAAAATATTTCAATTAATTGGAGTGATTCACTTTTCCGCCTTCGAACATAAGTGTGCGGCTTTTGAATTTATTGTAAACCATCATATCATGAGTGGCAAACAAAACTGCTCTGCCACTTTCGGCAATGCCTTTCAATAATTTTAAGATCTCTTCGGAGGTTTCAGGATCTAGGTTTCCGGTGGGCTCATCTGCCAAAATGATCTCGGGGTCGTTAACCAAAGCCCTGGCAATGCTAACTCTTTGTTGCTCTCCGCCCGATAATTCGTGTGGCATACTTCCCTCTTTGCTCTCCAAACCAACCTTATTTAACACTTCTTTGATGCGTGCGCTAATTTTTACTCCATCTTCCCAGCCCGTTGCCTTCATCACAAATTTCAAATTATCACCTACAGTTCTATCCGATAGTAACTGAAAATCTTGGAACACAATTCCTAATTTTCTTCGCAAATACGGTATGTCTTTTGGCTTGATGGTATTAAGGTCGTATCCCGCTACAGTAGCCGTTCCCATGCCCAAAGGAAGGTCGGCATAAATGGTTTTTAAAAAACTACTTTTACCACTACCGGTTTTACCTAACAGGTAAACAAACTCACCCTTATTTACCTCAACGGTAACGCCCGACACTACTGGCCTTTCCTCTTGCATAAGAGTAACGTTATCAAATTTTACTAAAATCGACATTTGTTCTTCAAATTCTAAAATTACCATAAAAGCAAGCGTAATTCACTACTGAAGCTGTAACTATATCAACACGTTGTCGTTAATAATTGAAACCGTTGCTACACAAAGCATACACTTAAGCCAACTACATTTATTGGGATAAAATTTATCTAATTAAACCCATATACATGCATTTCAAGAGAATCCCTCTGATCGTTTTGCTTTTTTTACTAGTTGGACGTGTTGGCGCACAAAAAACGGCGATCTTTTTAGATAAAGATGAGCTTTATAAAACCGGCGTAGAATTATTCGATAAAAAACAATACACCAGTGCTCAAAAGAGTTTTGATGAATATATTTTAAAATCTTCCACTTCTGTTTTAAAGACCGACGCTCAATTTTACGCCGCTGCTTGTGGTGTTGAACTTTTTCATAAAGATGGTGAGTGGCGCATGAAACAATTTATTGAAAAACATCCTGAGAGTTTAAAAAAGAATTTAGCTTGGTTTTACCTAGGCAAATCGAATTTTAGAAAGAAGAGACACAAAGAAACCATTGATTACTTAGAAAAAACGGATGGCGTAAAATTGAATAAAGAAGACCTTGCCGAAATGCAATTCAAGCGCGGTTATAGCTATTTGATGGAAGGAAATACAGAGAAAGCAAAAGCAGATCTTGCAGAAATAAAAGATAAGGATAATAAGTACATGAATCCTGCCATTTATTACTTCTCTCATATTTCGTATACCGAAAAAAATTACGGCACAGCTTTGCAAGGATTTAATAAATTGGTGAATAACGAAACATTTGGCACCGTTGTTCCTTATTACATCACTCAGATTTATTTTATACAGGGAAAATACGAAACGGTAACACAAACAGCTCCGCAATTATTAAATGATAGCGCTAACGTTCAAAAAGCCGATGAGATCAATCGCATGATAGGCGAAAGCTATTACAATTTAAAAAAATACAGCGATGCTTTAGTATATCTTAAAAAAACAAATTTAGCTTCCGATCTTAATCCTCAAGGAAATTATGCTTTAGGCTATTGTTATTACAAAACCAATGATTGCCCTAATGCCATCAAACAATTTGAAAAGGCAACCACCCCAAAAGATTCTATTTCGCAAAGCGCTTGGTATCATATGGCCGATTGCTATATGAAGCAAGGTGATAAATTAAAAGCAAAGAATGCTTTTTATAGCGCGTATCAATTAAATTACGATAAAAAAATTGAAGAGGACGCCTTGTTCAGTTTCGCCAAAATAAGTTATGAATTGGATTTTAGCCCTTACAACGAAGCAGTAAAAGCATTCAGTAAGTACTTGAAACAATATCCAACCTCAGCACGAAAAGATGAGTGTTACACGTTCTTGATCAACGTTTATTCTACCACTCGTAATTACGACCTAGCTATTAAGAGCATTGAAAGCATGGGAACAATTGATCCTATTTTGAAATACACGTATCAAAAGCTTATTTACTTTAAAGGCGTAGATGCTTTTAATAACGATAAACTTGACGAAGCAGAGAAACAATTCAAAAAATCGCAAGCACAGAATACAGATCTTATTTTAAATGCCTTAAATCAATATTGGATGGGCGAGATCTCGTATATGCGCAAAGATTACACAACGGCCATTGATGCTTGGAAAAAATTCTTGGTAATGGAAGGTTCTGTTTCGCTGCCCGAGTATGATCTTGCAAATTATAATATTGGTTATGCTCACTTTCAACGTAAAGAAAAAGAAGATTATACCAATGCGAATATTGCCTTTAGAAAATATTTATTGTCAAAAAATCTTACCGACCTCAACAAAAAAGCAGATGCCAATTTAAGAGCAGCAGATTGTTATTTTATGAATAATACATTTCCGCAAGCTGCCGAGCTTTATACAGAGGCTATTAATTTAAATAAACTGGATGTTGATTATGCTATTTATCAAAAAGCCATATGCCAAGGTTTATTAAAAAAATATAAAGAGAAAATTGCTGACCTAAAAATGATCGAAACAAAATACCCCGGATCGGTTTACACAGGTAAAGTGTTGAATGAAATGGCTGATACGTATTATGAGAATTTAAAGGATGAAGAGAATGCGATTTTGTATTATACCAAAATACTGAATAACTATCCTAAATCAAGCGCTACACAAAATTGCTACGCTAAACTTGGGAATATTTACTTCGGGCGAAAGGAAGACGATAAAGCCTTTGAATATTTTGACAAATTTGTTAAGGCCGATTCTAAAAGCGAAGAAGCTAAAAATGTGTTAGAACAAATTAAAACCATTTTTAAAGCAAAAGGGCAAATAGATGCCATGGAAAAGTATTTTGTTGATCTTGGAAACCCCTTAAACGTAAATCAAGTTGAGGCTGCAACCTACGAAACAGCTAAAGTTGCTCAGTACGATGAGAAGAACATTGATGCCGCTTTTGACAAATGGGGAGCATATATTACCCGGTTCCCTGAAGGAAAATATATTTTAGAGGCGCAATTCAACTACGCAGAAACAGCTTACAACAAAAACATGTTTGAAAAAGCTTTACCAGCTTATAATTACATTTTATCAAAAACAAGAAATCTTTATACCGAAACATCCTTGGCTAAAGCTTCTTATATGAATTATAAAGCTAAAAACTACACCGCATCACTTCCACAGTTCATGCAGTTGAAGGATATAGCTGAGAGTCCGCTTAACAAAACAAATGCGCGCTTTGGAAGTATGCGTTGTGCATTTTACCTCAATAAATTTGACACAGCCTTAAATGCTTGTAACGAAATATTGACCTTTGAGAAAATCTATCCGCAACAAACTACCGAGATAAAATACATTAAAGCTAAATGTTTGTATGAAACCAATCGCTTAGATGATGCCTTGATCGAATTTAAAGCCATGAGTAAAACCTCAAAAAACATTAGTGGTGCTGAAGCCTATTATTATATGGCCAGTATATACTATAAAAAACAAGACTACAAGGAAGCAGAAAAAACGATCAATAAATTAATGAGTTACGAGTACAGCAATGACGATTGGAATAATAAGGGAATGTTATTAATAGCAGATACGTATATTGCGAGAGGAGATGATGCTGATGCTCAAGTAATTTTAGAAACTATTATTGACAGCAAACCAAAACAAATTTATTTAGACGAAGCCAAAGCTAAATTAGATGCTTTAAAAGCAAAGCAAGCACAAAAAGAGGAAGAAGCCGCTAAACAAAAAGCGTCAAGCGAAATGAAGATCGAATTTAAAGATGGTGAGAGTGATCCAAACTTAAACGAGAACGATCCAAGTAAAAAACAAAATGAACAACCAGAACAACCTAAATAAAAATAAATGGATCCAGAATTAATGTATAAAACGGCAGAAGCTGAGGACGCTCAACGTACGAGGGTTAAAAAAATTGTAACCTGGGTATTGGTCATTCTCCTGATCCTAATACAGGTTGCTATTTCATTGGCGCAAACCAATGTTAACAACAATACATTTAACGCGCTTAGCACATTTAAACCCGAGATAAAAGAATCGAATAAAGTAAATGACCAGCCTGATATAAAAGATACTGTAAAACGTATTACCAATATTAAATACGGCATTCAAAGCAATCCATTGTTCCCAAAATACGAGGTTCAAAAAATTGAATCGGCTAAAATGCAAAACGAACCGCTTGCAAAATTGTATCACTCTCTTATTAAAGTAGGTTATGGTCCTTTATACAATAGCCCCTACGGAGAATTTTTTGTAAGCAATTTACGTTCGCGCGATATGGCTTACGGAGCGCACCTTAAACACTATTCAAGTTCTTCCACATTAGATTCAACCGGCTTTGGAGGATTTAGCGATAACGTTGCTTCTGTTTACGGAAAGAAATTCTATAAAAAACATACGCTTAACGGCGATTTGAATTACTCGCGAAATGTTGTGCATTACTATGGCTATAACGCTAACAGAAATACTTTAAAGAATGATTACACAAAACAACGTTATCAGTTAATTGAGCCTAAATTGCTTTTGCAAAGCCATTATAGCGATAGCACGCACATGAATCACATCATAGGCTTCTCGTATTACAATTTACAAAACCTCAATAATGAAGCTGAGAATAATATCTGTGCTAGTGCTAACCTCATCAAATTCATTAATAAAGAAAAACTAAATATTGACTTCAGTACAAATTACTATAATCACAAACAGAGTAATGATACTTTAAACGACCTTATTGTTTCAGTAGCTCCAGCATTTGAGGCTGAAGGCGAAAAATGGAAAGCTGTTTTAGGTTTAAAAGGAACGTTAGATAACTTCAAAGGTAAAACGCGTTTTTACGGATATCCACAATTAAATGTAGAGTATGACGTGTATGAAAGCATGCTGATCCCTTATGCTGGAGCAACCGGTGGATTAATAAAGAACAGCATGAGATCGCTTACCAACGAAAATCCGTTTGTAGACACTACCCTTAATTATACCAACACAAATAATAAGTATAATTTATTTTTAGGTTTAAAAGGGAACTTAAGCAGTAATACAAGCTATGATGTAAAAGGAAGTTACAGCCAAATGGACAGCTTGCATTTCTATACCATAGACTATAGCGGAGCTAATACCTTATATAACCATTTTAATATTTTGTATGATAATGCTTCAGTAATGAATTTAAGTGGTGCATTAAAATATCAATTACGCGAAAAAATGAATTTCATAGCCAAAGGAAATTACTATATCTACAAAACAAAAAACTTAACCCGCGCGTATCATAAACCGGATTACGACCTTACATTATCAGCTATTTATAATTTAAAAAGCAAGATCATTGTACGCGGAGATATTTTTGTTATAGGAAAACAATGGGTGCAAACACAAGTTGTTGATGTTACAACATCGCTACAACCAAAACAAATAAATGGTTTAGTAGACATAAATTTAGAAGCCGAATACCGTTATAGCAAAATGCTAAGCTTTTTTGTAAAGGCAAACAATATTGCCAACCAACGTTATTACCGTTGGGAAAGATATCCAACGCAGCGATTCAATTTCACAATCGGATTAACCTTTGTACCATTCTAAAGCAAAAAACCCCGACGATTACCGTCGGGGTTTTTTTTATTCCTCAAACTAACAATCGAAATCAATATGTCGCCCCGCTGGGGCTATTTAGTCGTCCCTCAAAAACTCTGTAAGCCTTGTTATTATTGAGTTTGTTTAAAAAAAGTGTGATAAAAATCTACCGAAAAAAGTGAAAAAGGATTAAAAAAGCGGCAGATGTTTTTTAGTGTAAATTAAACCGCAATGCTGCGCCCGGGATAGAACGAAAAGCCTTGTTTAGGGCTTTGCTTAA
>JAWXAS010000174.1:0-2992 GCA_034439635.1 Bacteroidota bacterium
TAAGTGTAAATTAAACCCTAATGCTGCGCCCGGGATAGAGCGAAAAGCCTTGTTTAGGGCTTTGCTTAATGTTTGCGCAACGAGGAGGCTTCGCTTTTTTTGCGCAGACCCCGCAGTGCAACAAACATAGCAAAGGCCAAGCAAGCTTGAAGTGATAGCCCGATAAGGCGCCCAAATAATAAAAATACTTTTTGAGGTTCAGCTAATTATAAAGCTAATATTAGTAAGCCAATACAGGGCCCAGCCAGCGTTCTACATCGGCAACACTCATATTTTTGCGTTTAGCATACTCTTCTACCTGCTCCTTATTTATTTTTCCTAAACCAAAATACGCTGAGTGTTCATTAGCTAAATATAAACCGCTAACTGCAGCTGTTGGGAACATGGCAAGACTATCCGTTAACACAATACCGGTATTCTTTTCTACATCTAGTAATTTCCAGATCGTTATTTTTTCGGTATGGTCGGGTTGTGCAGGGTAGCCCGGTGCTGGCCGAATTCCTAAATATTCTTCTTTTATTAATGCGTGGTTAGTTAAACTTTCGTTAGAGGCATAACCCCATATTTCTTTACGCACTTTTTTATGCATTAATTCGGCAAATGCTTCTGCTAATCTATCGGCTAAAGCTTTTAGCATTATAGCGCTATAATCATCATGGTTTTTTTCAAAAGCTGTTACATGTTCTTCAATTCCAAAACCTGTTGATAAAGCAAAGGAACCAATGTAGTCGGTGGCTGAGCCTGCAGAAGCCACCGTGCTTTTGGGTTTTACAAAATCAGAAAGCGCAATGTTATACTGTCCGGCCGGTTTTTTACTTTGTTGACGTAAGGTATGGAATGTGCATTGCGCATTACCTTTTTCATCTAAAACTTCAATATCATCTGTGCTATTACTATTTGCAGGATAAATTCCTATCACTGCTTTTGCTGTTAACCATTTCTCGGAAATGATCTTTTTAAGCATGCTTTGCGCATCGTTAAATAATTTTGTTGCTTCAACACCACGGTCTGGATCTTTTAATATGCGAGGATAAACACCTTTCATTTCCCAACTATGGAAGAATGGCGTCCAATCAATCAATTCAGCTATCTCGGCAATACTATAATTATCAAGTACTTTATTTCCGATAAAATTAGGTTTACTTATTTTGCACGTATTCCAATCTACCGGAAATTTATTATCACGTGCTCCTTTTAGCGAAATAAATTTGTTTTGCGACTGCGCATTTTTATTTTGTTCGCGTACGCGCTCGTAGTCTTTATTTACATTGGCCATAAAAGCACCGCGTAATTCAGTTGAAATTAAACTGCTGGCAACAGGAACTGATTTACTGGCATCGTTAACGTGAACCACCGGCCCCGAATAATTTTGTGCAATTTTTACCGCCGTATGCACTTTAGAAGTGGTTGCACCACCAATGAGTAATGGTAATTTAAAATTCAAACGTTCCATTTCCTTGGCAACATGCACCATTTCGTCAAGCGAAGGTGTTATCAATCCACTTAAGCCAATTATATCTACATTTTGTTTTTTGGCTTCATCTAAAATTTTATCACAAGAAACCATTACGCCCAGATCAATGATCTCGTAGTTATTACAGGCCAAAACAACACCCACAATATTTTTTCCAATATCATGAACATCTCCTTTAACAGTAGCTAATAATATTTTTCCGGCATTAGTTCTCCCATCACCAACAATCCCTGCTTTTTTATTGGCTTCTTTTTCGGCCAGTAAATAAGGCTCTAAATAGGCAACGGCTTTTTTCATTACGCGTGCACTTTTTACAACTTGCGGTAAAAACATTTTTCCGGCTCCAAAAAGATCACCAACTATATTCATGCCATCCATTAAAGGACCTTCAATCACATGCAAAGGCCTTCCTAATTTATTTCGTGCTTCTTCGGTATCTTCATCAATGTATTCTACAATTCCTTTTACTAAAGCATGGCTCAAACGCTCTTCCACCGTGGCTTTGCGCCAAGCTTCATCTTTTTCGGTTACATTTTTTACAATACCTTTTAATGATTCGGCATGATCCACTAAGCGTTCGGTAGCATCATCTCTTCTATTCAATAAAACATCTTCGATCAGTGTTAACAGTTCTTTTTCAATATCATCATACACCACTAATTGACTTGGATTTACAATTCCCATATCCATTCCGTTTTTTACAGCATGGTATAAAAATGCAGAGTGTATCGCTTCACGCACATGATCATTTCCGCGGAACGAAAAAGAAACGTTACTTACACCACCGCTAACTTTAGCGCCGGGTAAATTTTCTTTGATCCATTTTGTGGCGTTAAAGAAATCTAAGGCATTTAAACGATGTTCTTCCATTCCGGTTGCCACCGGGAAAATGTTCGGATCAAAAATGATATCTTCTTTACAGAAATTAACTACATTCACTAAAATATCATATGCGCGTTTACAAATATCAATGCGTCGTTGCAATGTATCGGCTTGGCCATCTTCATCAAAGGCCATTACAATTACCGCGGCGCCGTATTGTTTTACTTTTTGAGCTTGTTCAATAAATTTCTCTTCTCCTTCTTTCATGGAGATAGAATTAACAATAGCTTTTCCTTGAACGCATTTCAATCCGGCTTCAATAACAGTCCATTTTGACGAATCGATCATAAGAGGAACTCGACAAATATCCGGCTCAGAGGCTATAAGATTTAAAAAGGTTGTCATGCTTTCTTCGCTATCCAGCATTCCTTCGTCCATATTCACATCTATCACTTGTGCGCCACCTTCTACTTGTTCGCGCGCAATAGAGAGAGCCTCTTCAAAGTTTCCTTCTTTAATTAAACGTAAGAATTTTTTTGAACCGGTAACGTTGGTACGTTCACCTACGTTCATGAAATTACTTTCCGGCCTAAGCGTTAAAGGTTCTAAACCACTTAAATGCATTAAGCCGTCGCGTTGTGGTTTTTTACGAGGCTTAGCTGTTTTTGCAAGTTCTGCAATACGTTTAATGTGCGA
>JAWXAS010000175.1:0-2824 GCA_034439635.1 Bacteroidota bacterium
AGATACAAGCGAAAAATTTGAAAATGAAATTTCTTATGATTAAATTTAAACAATCCGAATTCTAAAAACATCAACCGAATAAGTTGATGTTTTTGTTTTCCACAATGGAGTTACTACTTTTGAGTGGACGAAAAAGTTAAGCCCTTTGGCCCTAACTTTACAAAATGACAAGAGAGAAAAAAACGTACAGCCGAGAATTTAAAATTAAAGCTGTAGAATTAAGCAACCAACGAGGCGATTTGGTAAGTGTAGTGCAAGAGTTAAGTGTAAGCTACGATAACCTAAAGAGGTGGAAGAAAGAGTACAAAGAAGGCCGGTTTAATGAAACTGCAGTAAAAACCAAGAGCCCAGAAGCAGAAGAAATCGCAAGGCTAAAAAAAGAGTTGTACAACATAACAATGGAGCGCGACATCTTAAAAAAGGCGGTAAGCATCTTCTCCAAGAGCGATCGGTAAGGTTCCAATTTATTAATGTTCATAAGGAAGAATTTACGATTGAGAGGATGTGTAAAGTTTTGAAAGTAAGCAAAAGTGGCTATTATCAGTGGCTGCATAGAATACCATCAAAACGATCAATACTAAATGCTTTACTATTAAAGGAAATTTACCGAATTTACAATTCAAGTAAAAGTAGATACGGCAGTCCGAGAATTACAAGAGATCATCAAAAGGACGGGAAAGGTGTTGTTAAGGGTGCTTCAAAATTAAACTCAAAATCTAATGAAGACCAACAAGCCATTTCAGATAAAGGAGCAACGATTGTTAATGAACCACGTAAAACAAAATAAGAAATATAAATGAAATTTAGGATTTTAATACTTATCATAACTATAACTTTTGTGTCTTGTCATTGTAGTGATGACCATAATAGTTCGAAGGTTATAGACGCTGAAAAGCAATCAAATTTGCGAGCACATGTTCGACCTAGTTATCTGATTTATGGACTGGCAGATTCAAAATTCACGCAAAGACAAACTATTGGTAAGAAGTATAATTTTTTTTATCAAAGTGTCGGTAATTGTGAAATTACAGATTCGCTTAGAAATGTCATTAAAAATCATAATAAATTCACTGACAGTCTCCTTAGTTCTAAATGGGGGGAGGATTGGAATAAAAGGTTTGATTTTTCAGTAGATAGTTTATACGCTCTAGACTCGAATGCGATCTTTATTGTAGATTCCGATCCTTACATTAGGAATTTCAAACTTATTAAAGAAAGGAAAAACACAGCTCCTCACTTTTATCCAAATTTAGAATACAAAGTATTCCCAACCCCGAAAAGGAATATACGTCTAATAACAGTGGAGGGCTATGGAGCAATTAATGAGGAGATCGTAACATTAAATTATCTTCGTGTAACGATTGATATGGAGAAGAAATCCATTTTAAATATAGATTCAACTGAATATCAGAATAGGTAACTTTAGTAACAAAGTAGCCGCAAGTAGGCGCTAAGATGAAGGGCAGACAGTGAGGATAAATTCTCCGGCTGGTCGGGATTTGGTGCGATAGCATTGGTGTGTAAGGTAATCCCAACCAAATAGAAAAAGGATTTACAATCCGGGTGCGATGGGAGATATTACTAATAATGCCCTTTGAGGGAGTGAATTAAAATTTTATTGTCAGTTACTTCATAAACAATCCGGTGTTCTTGATTTATTCTACGAGACCAACAACCGGATAAGTTATGTTTGAGGGGTTCAGGTTTTCCTATGCCATCAAAGTGGTTTTGTTCAATAGCATCAATAAGTTACGCAGAAGAACATTCAATAGCAGATTTTGCCGAACGTGTTATTCGACCTGGTTCTTCAAATGCCAGTATGGAGGGAAAAGGTCCAATTCATTCAGCGGAAGGCGGTGTAAAGGCAAATTTGACGGTAGCGAGTACAGAGACTACTGTCGGTGCAAAAGTAAACGATGAAAGTGGCTTAGACAAGACAAATGCATATTCAAAGACCGAATTAACATCCCAAACAAGACTTGGTGTTAATGCAAAGGCATATTTGAAATTAAATTTGAATAGTCCTTCAAGTTCCGAAATAAAATTAAAAGGGACGATAAACTTGGGCAATTTTTATATTCAAACAAATTTCAATATTCCTTCAGGTGGCTTTGAATCAATAGAATTTGGTGTCCAAGCTGTAGGAAGCACAAACCCAAATTTGAAAGTTGTTATGCTAGTGCAACCTCCTCCTGTCCCAGCGCCCACAACGGCTACACCATAATTAAGATAATTTTCATATATTTGAAATACAATGAAGGAGAACGTAAGAAATTATAAAAGTGTTACAGAAAATAATAGGAAAAGTGTTTTCGTCATTATGTTTACATTTTTGACAGCTGTTATTGTAGGATTTGTATTTTATTTTTTTGACATAGGAACGTACAGAATCCCGTTGGCCTTAGTACCATTTGCACTCGTTCTTTATCAAATCTATAGAACAAGAAAGTGCCCAGTTTGTGGAGTGAAAATGCAACGAGGCTATTTATCTGGACCGATACCGGGCTATTATTATTGCACAAAAGATAAAGTAAAGATTGATACAAAAGTTGGACATGCAGATTGATGAATTTTTTACATACATCTTTAAGTCTAAAATTGGCATGCAATTACGATGTGGAATTGATAACTTAATTTTCAATAGCCTCGTCTTTTAGGTCGGGGTAAAGGTATTTAATTTTCAAGCCCCGTCTTTTAAGGCGGGTAAATGATATGAAGATACAAACGAAAAATTTGAAAATGAAATTTCTTATGATTAAATTTAAACAATCCGAATTCTAAAAACATCAACCGAATAAGTTGATGTTTTTGTTTTATATTTACA
>JAWXAS010000176.1:0-11243 GCA_034439635.1 Bacteroidota bacterium
AATCTAATATCGTTAATTTTATTCGTTTTTACAAGCGCACTCATCATAAATATTCTACAAATAATCAAACGGCTATGTAATTTTTTTAAGGCTTTCAGTACTTATATGCTCATAACTCGAAAAGTTTTTAAACCAGTTGCATTTTTCTACCGCCAGCGTGAGGGATTGTAACGGAAATCCTTTTTGCGTTTTCACGCAAAAAGATTGAAGTGGAAAGCCCAACGGCGAGCGAACATGGTGATATTTTGAGTGAGCCTCGCCGGCACGCCCAAAAAAAAATATAATAAATTAATTAAAGAAACGACCTACTTCTTTTTATTCTTAGTTACTAATCGTTTATACAAGTTCTCGTATAAAGGTAATACCAAACTCACATCAAATTTTTTGGCATGAGCAAATGCGTTTTGTCTGAATTTTTCCAGAAGTTTATCGTCGCTCAAAAGCTTAATAGCGTTGCTTGCCATTTCATTAACATCACCAACGTTACTTGTAAATCCTGTTTTGCCATTTATATTTACTTCAGGTAAACCTCCGGCGTTTGTACTTATTACCGGCATTTTCATGGCCATTGCTTCTAAAGCTGCTAAACCAAAACTTTCGGTTTCAGAGGGAAGCAAAAACAGATCGCCAATGCAAAGCACATCCAAAGGGCTTCGAATTCTTCCTAAACTTATAATATCCGAATGGTGTTTGCTTTTACGGGCCAATGTTTCCATAGCCGAACGCTCCGGGCCATCACCTACCAAAATTAGTTTACATTTTAATTTAGCGCGCACTTTATTAAATACAGCTATCACATCTTCCACACGTTTTACTTTTCTAAAATTACTCACATGCACCATTATCTTTTCATTACGTGGTGCGTAATGTTTTTTAGAACATTGCCCGGTTGAAACTTTATAATCCTCTATATTAATAAAGTTAGGAATAACTTCAATTTTATTATCAATCTTAAATGTCTTTAATGTATCCTTCATTAAACTCTCCGAAACTGAAGTAATCGCATTGCTCATGTTTAATGAAAAACGAATGACAGGTTCAAAGGAAGGGTCGCGTCCAACCAATGTAATATCTGTTCCATGCAAAGTTGTAACGTAAGGCAAACTTATTTTTTTTGATTTCAAAATTTGTTGCGCCATGTAAGCTACCGATGCATGTGGAATTGCATAATGCACATGCAAAACATCCAAACGTTCATAAATAGCCACATCAACGATTTTACTGGCCAAAACACTTTCGTAAGGCTGGTACTCAAACAATGGATAATCATTTACACTTACTTCATGGTAAAATAAATTTTCACTGAACTGATTTAGGCGAAATGGCTGTGAGTAACTCATAAAATGAACTTTATGCCCCTTTTTTGCGAGGGCAATTCCAAGTTCCGTAGCTACTACACCGCTACCTCCATAAGTTGGGTAGCAAACAATTCCAATATTCATAGTAAATATGATCGTAAAATTACGCATTAATTCGTAATTTTGCTGTTGTTGAATTATAAGCTTCATAATTTAAGCATTGAGGATGAATCGTTTGTGACGAGTGGCGAAAAACTACCTGTGATGGAAGAATTTTATACCATCCAAGGCGAAGGTTTTAATACCGGAAAGCCTGCGTATTTTATTCGCATTGGCGGTTGCGATATTGGTTGCCATTGGTGCGATGTAAAGGAAAGTTGGAACGCCAATCAACACCCTTTAGTTGTTACAAAAAACGTGATCAAAAATGTGCTGGATCAAAAAGCCGATTCGGTGGTTATTACCGGTGGCGAACCTTTGATATACAATTTAGATTTTATTACCAAAGAATTAAAGCATCAAGGTGTAGAAACATTTATTGAAACCTCCGGCGCTTATCCTTTTTCGGGAATTTGGGATTGGGTCTGTTTATCTCCAAAAAAAACGATGTTGCCTTTACAAGAAAATTACAAACTAGCCCACGAATTAAAAGTAATTGTTTACAATAAGCACGATATTGCCTGGGCCGAAGAACAGGCAAAACATGTTTCAAGCGATTGCCTTTTATATTTACAACCCGAGTGGAGCAAAGCGGAAGAACTTATCCCCTTGATAGTAGAATACCTAAAAACACACACCAAATGGCGGATCTCTTTACAAAGTCATAAATACATGCACATCCCATAGAGGATATTTTCTGCTCTTACCGGCTATTTACCACTCATAATTAAATACTTTCCTGTTTTATAAGGTATTCTTACCTTCGGTATATTGGCTAAACACATCAAAACATATTGGATCAGTCAGATCGGTGGTTGGCTTGTATACGTACTCATCAATCTTATCTTTTTTGGTTTAACTAGTAATACTACATTTAAAGACTATCTACTCTACATCATAATGATTCCCGCCGGGATCTTGATCACACACTTCTATCGCTATTTGATCCATCGCTTAAAAGCCGTTAATTTTAAATTATACAATCAAATTCTTTTTATATTACTAAGTAGTTTTATAAAGGCCTTGCTCATCTTTTTTGTGTTGGCCATTGCCTCTACCGTATTTAGTTTAAATGTCAACGATCTTACCTTCGTCAATATTCTTTCAAGCATCATCAACTTCTCGGTTGTATTTTTTGTTTGGAACATTATTTATTTTGGATATCACTATTTTACCAATTATAAACGTGCCGAAATTGATAATCTTCGATTAGAAGCCGCAGGAAAAGAAAGTGAATTGAATAGTTTAAAAGCGCAATTGAATCCTCACTTTATGTTCAATAGCATGAACAGCATTCGCGCGCTTATAGATGAAGACCCTGTAAAAGCAAAACAAGCAGTAACACAATTATCAAACATTTTGCGTAACTCTTTGTTAATGAATAAAAGCAAAGAGATTTCGATTAAAGAAGAAATGAATTTGGTGATGGATTACCTCGACTTGGAAAAGATCCGTTATGAAGAGCGTTTGAATTTTGAATTATCCATTGATCCAAAAACAGAACACATGATGGTGCCGCCATTAATTATACAAGGGCAAGTAGAAAATGCGATCAAGCATGGTATTTCAAAACTAGAGCAAGGCGGAAAGATAATTGTTTCTACAAAATTAAACGCTTCTACCCTTTTGATCACCATAACAAACACCGGCAAATTAAATACCGAAAAATCAATAACAGGATTAGGATTTAATAATTCTTTACAACGCCTTCAATTGATGTACGGAAAAAAAGCAGAGATAAAAATTGAGGAGATCCCCAATTCAAAATTAGTTAAAACCACTATTCAAATTCCATTAAAAAAATAAAACCATATGAAAGCAATTATTGTAGATGATGAACGCTTAGCACGTAACGAACTAAAAAGTTTGTTGGCCAATCACAAAGAGATTGAAGTAATAGCAGAGTGCGCTAATGCCACCGAAGCCAAAGAAAAAATAGATCAGTTAAAGCCTGATGTTGTTTTTTTAGACATCAACATGCCCGGAAAATCGGGCTTAGAATTAGTGGAAGAAATTTCGGCCCTGCCCGATGTTGTTTTTGTTACAGCTTATGACGAGCACGCCATCAAAGCATTCGAATTAAATGCATTCGACTATTTATTAAAACCTGTTCAGCCTTTACGCTTGGCCGAAACTCTTAAAAAACTGGCCGAAAAAGAACATGTGTCGAAGGGAGATAATAACGGGCCTTTAGACGAAGACGAATTAATATTTGTAAAAGATGGTGAAAAATGTTGGTTCGTGCGTCTGGCCGATATACGCCTATTTGAATCGGAAGGCAATTATGTAAGAGTGTATTTTGAAAATTTTAAACCTTTAATTTTGCGAAGTTTAAATAACTTAGAAGGTCGCCTAAACGATCGCCAATTTTTTAGGGCCAGTCGTAAGCATATTATTAACCTCAAATGGATTGCTAGTGTAGAAACCTGGTTCAATGGAGGTTTAATGGTGAAGCTAAAAGACGGAAAAGAAGTAGAAATATCACGTAGACAAGCTGTTAAAATAAAGGATATGCTCAGTCTTTAGTACTCGCTATAAAAACCTTACTCATCAACAACTAAGTTTTAAAAACTTAGAAGGCATTTTTAATAGCTATAAAGTATATTTTACATTTTTTTCACTACATTTAAGGGTTAATTCAACCCATATGACCAAAAAACTACTTTTTATTGCTACTGCCCTTGTGTTCTTAATGGGAAATTCTTTTTCTCAAAACAATACAAACTCCACTGCTCTTATTAAAAAACTATCCGGTACTCAAGCCCCTCCTCAACAATGGGAAGAATGGTTTAGTGCCAAAGTAGAGGAGTTCAAAAAAAATAAAACCGCCGGAAAAGCTGCTTTTGCACCTTATAATATTCCGGTTATTTTCCATATACTTCATAATGGAGCAGCGGTTGGTGCCCCTCCAAACATTCCACAAAATCGTGTGGGCGAACAAGTAAATATCCTTAACAAGATCTTTAATGGCCAGGGAGATAACCCGCAAGCCATTGCTCAATATTCAAATTATGCTGCAAATCCTAGTATTCAGTTTTGTTTGGCAACAACCGACCCAACAAACATTGCTCTTGGAGAACCCGGCATTAACCGCGTAGACATTGGTGCAGTTTTCTCTGCAAATACTTCAACTATGACCAGTGATGCTCAGCTTTTAAGTTTTATAGAATATACTGTAAAGCCTTTTGTGGTATGGGATCCAACAAAATATTTAAATATATATGTGAGTGATATAAGCTCAAGTATTACCATTTTAGGAAGTTCTACTTTCCCTGCAGGAACATCACTACAAGGGCCATTTGGCAACCTTGGAACCGGAGTTACCGACGGTGTGTGGATAGCTACAAAAGTGGTTGGAACAGCAACTGCAACACCAGGCCCATACGTTGCAAATTATGATAAAGGAAAAACATTAGCCCGCGAAATAGGCCACTGGCTTGGCGTACGAAATATTTGGGGAGATTCAAATTGCGGATCGGATTATTGCAATGACACTCCTCCACATACAGGACCAAATTCAACATGCCCCGGAAGTTATCCTTACAAAATGAATTCTTGCGGACCAAATCTTAGTCCGGGTGGAGAAATGAGCATGAACATTATGGATAATACTTACGATGATTGCCGTTGGATGTTTACTTCTGATCAAGTAGTTCGTATGCAAACAGCCATGAGTCAATGTCCTTTTAGAAGTTTACTTGGAACCCACGGACAATGTACACCAACGGTTATTTGTTCGCCGGGAAGTCCTGCACAAGCAAGTTTTAGTTTAACTGCTCCTGCACCTTGTTTTGGCAAAGCATTTACTCCGGTTAATACATCAACAGGCTGCCCTGCCCTAACATTTACTTGGGTATTAACTCCAAATACTGCAACAGTTAACTCAGGTTATTACACAGGCCAACCTTCATTTAATTTATCAAGCCAGGGAACATACACCTTAGAACTTATTGCGTCTAACACATTAGCAACAACATCACAAAGTATTGTGTTCACAACAATTATTTGTCCTAAAAATCCGAGTTGCATAGATACACTTAAAAAGATCAAAAAAACAGATACGCTTGCAGTTTACGCTGTTCAAGGAAGCACTTCTGTAATTGGATGTAACGTAGCAAATCCTGGATTTTTAACCGGTACAAATTGTTATAACGATAAAGAATACGCTCAGTTTTTTGCAGCAAATTCTTATAGCGATATTGCAATGCCGCAATTAGGATCAGTGTATGTTCTCTTTAATCGTGGAGGCACAAAATCAAATTCAGGTACCGGAACAACATATTGTAATGTTTGGGGAGGTGGCATACAACTCGGGCCAACAACTCTACTTACACAAAAGCTGGCGCCGTTAGCCAGCGTGGTCTCTACGGTTGTAGCAACATGGTCAAACGTAGCCTCACCAACCAGTACAGTTCCATGGTGCGGTGCATCAACTTATACATTTGCTGGTAAAGACGTTTATGCTTATAAATATTCGTTCGATCCTCCTTATTTATTACCAACCAATGGTTTCCATATTGGAGTTGAAATGCCTTGGACAACTAAAAATGCCGGAGATTCGGCGCAAGTATTTACCAATAGGCTAACCAACGCACTTATTGCCGATACATCTGCATTTATTAGAACACAAACAAACAGCTGGTATAAATTAAATAATTTACGTGGGAGAAATGTTCAGTTAGCAATTATGCCTGAGATCACTTGCCGTAATAAAGTTGGTGTAACTGAGTATAAAAATGAATTGGATGTAAATGTAAGATTAATGCCAAATCCAAATAATGGACAGTTCAGTATTTTGGCTACACTATCAAAAGAGCAAGATCTCACATTTAAAATTTACAACTATATGGGACAATTACTTGGAACCAATATTGAACCAAGAGTTCTTAGTCGCGTATTCGACATTGATATGAGCAATAACGCTAATGGCGTTTACTTCATCGAGATCAGCAATGGAACACAAAAAACCGTTAAGAAAATGGTGATAAGTAGGTAATCAAACTTTTATAAAACAAAACCCCTCGAAGAAATTCGAGGGGTTTTTTATTTTACAAAAATAAAGTTCGAATTTTTCTCAGTCACTTCCTCTACCTCTTGCAAGCTTATCTCTTTTATTTGTGCAACTTTACGAGCAACTTCCATAATGAATCCGGGTTCATTGCGTTTGCCGCGGTGAGGTACAGGCGCCAAATAAGGCGCATCGGTTTCAAGAACCAAATGTTCTAAAGAAATATCTTTTACTACATTATCCAATCCGCTATTTTTAAAAGTAACAACGCCTCCAATTCCCAATTTAAAATTTCCTAAAGCAATGACCCTGTTTGCTTGCTCAGTATTTCCACTAAAACAATGAAAGATAGAGCGTGGTAATTTTTGAAACGAAGTTAAACATTCATATACTTCATCAAACGCATCGCGGCAATGAATGCTAATACCGTAATCAAAGTCAACGGCCCATTGGATCTGTGTTTTAAAAGCGTGTTGTTGTTCTTTTAAAAAAGTTTTATCCCAAAAAAGGTCAATTCCAATTTCGCCAACTGCCACATAAGTTCTTTTATCGAGCCACTCCTTCACTAATTTTAATTCATCCTCCACATTGGCTTTTACACTACAAGGGTGCAATCCCATCATAGCAAAACAATTTTCGGGATACTTTTTCTCAAGATCATGCATCCTAGCAATACTTTCCGAATCGATATTGGGTAAATAAAAGCGTTTGATATTGTTACTTATAGCCTTTGCAATGAGCTGATCACGATCGGTATCAAACTCTTCACTGTATAAGTGTGTATGAGTATCAATTAACATGGGGCAAAATTAGGAACAAAATTGTAATTTAGCACATTAATGACAAATAAACCAAATACGATACTTTACGCTCTACTTTGCGGGGCGCTCTTGAGCATTTCATGGTTCTACGGTTTAACGGCATTCATTTTTATTGCGCTTGTGCCGCTTTTGATCATCGAAAATTATTTTAGCACACTTGACACGCGTAGAAAAAAATTAAAACTTATTGGACTTACTTACCTTGCTTTTTTGACATGGAATTTGGGCGTTACTTGGTGGGTTTGGAATGCTTCGGCCGGCGGCGGTATAATGGCTTTTGTGTTAAACTCCGTATTAATGACCATTGCTTTTATTACATTCTCCAATATTAAAAATAAGATCAACAAACCATGGGGCATTTGGTTGTTGGTGCCGGTTTGGTTGGCTTGGGAATACCTTCATCACAGTTGGCAGCTTACTTGGCCATGGCTCACACTAGGAAATATTTTCTCATTTAAAACAAATTGGATCCAATGGTTTGAATACACCGGAGTTTCAGGAGGTAGTTTATGGATCCTTACTGTAAACATTTTATTGTTTCAGCTATTGAATGCAAAAACATTTTCTGTAAAAAGCACATTCAAACCTTTTTTGGTAATCCTTGTTCCCATTGCTATCTCGTATATGATACTGTTTAGTTATAAAAACACAAGCACATTAAAAGAGCAGAGTATTTTAGTAGTTCAGCCGAACATTGATCCTTACAACCAAAAGTTTGATGAAGATTTTTCTATTCAGTTCAATACCATGCTGGATCAAATTCGCGGTAAACTGAATTCAACAACCGATTATTTGGTTTTACCCGAAACTTTTATGGTAAATAATATCAACGAAGAGTATTTAGATAGAGCTATTGATATTCATTTATTTTACGATAGTTTACTTAGCAAATTTCCTGATCTTACCATTATAACCGGTGCTTGTACCTACACTCTTTATCCTGATGAAAAAAGTGCCGAACCAACATCGCGCAAACAAAGTAACGGATCATATATTGATTTTTATAATACTGGCTTACAGATCACAAAAAAAGGTATTGTAAAATATCATAAATCAAAATTAGTGCCTGGTTCCGAAATAATGCCTTACGGAAGTTTACTAAAACCACTTGAATCGTTTGCCCTTGATATGGGTGGAACAACAGGAAGTTTGGGTGTGCAAAAAGACCGCGCAGTATTTGAAGGCACAAAAGGAATAAAAATTGCACCGGTAATTTGTTACGAAAGTATTTATGGAGATTATTGCAGTGAATATATTCGCAAAGGCGCTAATTTTATTTTCATTATCACAAACGATGGTTGGTGGGATAATACACCCGGCTACAAACAACATTTAAGTTATGCTCGATTACGCGCCATTGAAATGCGTAGAAGCATTGCCCGAAGCGCAAACACTGGCACCTCTTGCTTTATTGACGAAACCGGTGTTATTTCTCAACCAACCGGCTATTGGGAACCTGCAATAATTGAGGCCAAATTAAAGCCTAATGATTCTCTTACTTTTTTTTCCCGATTTGGCGATGTTATCTCTAAGATCAGCTCTGTTCTAGCACTCGCAGCCTTGTTATATTATTGGTTCTTGCGTTTTTTTAAACGTTAAATAATCCGTAATTTTATACTCTTAATTTGATGTTTTAAAACCATTTTATGGAAAAATTTGATGTTACGATTATAGGTGCCGGTCCGGGAGGTTATGTTGCAGCCATTCGTTGTGCCCAACTAGGAATGAAAACTGCTTTAATTGAAAAATATTCAAGCTTAGGCGGTACATGTTTAAATGTTGGTTGTATTCCTTCAAAAGCATTATTAGATTCAAGCGAGCATTTTTATAATGCAGTAAATCATTTTGAAGAGCATGGTATTGATGTTACAGAACCTAAAGTAAACATCAAACAAATGATAGAGCGCAAACGCGGCGTTGTTAAAATGACCGTTGATGGTATAAATTTTTTAATGAAGAAAAACAAGATCACTGTTTATACCGGCGTTGGAAGCTTTGAAAACAAAACTACCATCAACATTAAAAAAGCAGATGGTACAACCACACAAATTGAAAGTGCAAAAACTATTATTGCTACAGGTTCAAAACCAAGTACTCTTTCGGGAATTGAAATTGATAAAAAACGCATTATTACTTCTACCGAGGCATTAGAATTACAAGAAGTACCAAAGCACATGGTAATTGTTGGTGGTGGTGTAATTGGTTTAGAGCTAGGTAGTGTTTACGCCCGTTTGGGAAGTAAAATCACGGTGGTTGAATTTATGGATAGAATTATTCCTGGAATGGATGGTTCGCTAAGCAAAGAATTACAACGTGTATTAAAGAAACATTTAGGTTTCGAATTTTTATTTAAAACAAAAGTTACAGGCGTTAAATCAAACGGCAAAGAAGTTACTGTTAGCGCATTAAATGCTAAGGATGAAAAAATAGAACTAAAAGGCGATTATTGTTTAATGAGTGTTGGTCGTAAACCATACACCGAAGGTTTAGGATTGGATAAAGTTGGAATTAAGGTGGATAACCGCGGACGAATTGAAACAGATGATCACTTACGTACCAATGTGGAAAATATTTATGCGATAGGTGATGTTGTAAAAGGAGCCATGCTTGCTCATAAAGCAGAAGAAGAAGGTGTTTTTGTTGCCGAACAAATGGCAGGTCAAAAACCGCACATTAATTATTTATTGATACCTGGTGTAGTTTATACTTGGCCTGAAGTAGCAGCGGTTGGTTATACCGAAGAACAATTAAAAGAAATGGGTAAAAAATATAAAGTTGGAAATTTCCCATTCAAAGCTAGTGGCCGTGCAAGGGCAAGTATGGATACTGATGGTTTTGTAAAAGTATTGGCTGATGAAGCAACCGACGAAATTTTAGGTGTACATATGATAGGGCCTCGTACCGCTGATATGATAGCCGAAGCAGTTGTTGCAATGGAATATAAAGCAAGTGCCGAAGATATTTCGCGTATGAGCCATGCACATCCAACATTTACAGAAAGCATGAAAGAAGCATGTTTGGATGCCACAGGAAAACGCGCTTTACATATTTAAAATGATACAGGAAAGATGGCTCCAAGATACATGACATCTGCCGGCGAGGCAGGCATTTCGGTATTGCATCCTTTAGTCGCGGCTCATACTTCAAACATAAAAAATGAATAAAATACAAGTTGGAATAATAATGGGGAGCAACAGCGACATGCCAATTATGCAAGCGGCGGCTGATGTATTAAAGGAATTACAAATTAGTTTCGAAATAGATATTGTTTCGGCACATCGTACTCCTGAAAAAATGTTTGAATACGCCAAAAATGCACACCTTCGCGGCTTACAAGTAATTATTGCCGGCGCCGGAGGCGCTGCACACTTACCGGGGATGGTTGCTTCATTAACCCCTCTTCCTGTAATTGGTGTTCCTGTAAAAAGCAGCAATAGCATTGATGGTTGGGATAGTTTACTAAGTATTGTTCAAATGCCAAATGGAGTTCCTGTGGCAACCGTTGCAGTTAACGCGGCACAAAACGCTGGAATTTTGGCAGCACAGATCCTATCGTGCGGAAGTATTGCAGCTCTTGAGAAAATTATTGTGTTCAAAGAAGCCTTAAAACAAAAGGTAAACAAAGCTTCTGACGATTTAAAAAAATAGATCATCAAAAAACTGGCCATTATATTCGTCAGGTTTTACCAACTTACCATATCCCCTCTTTTGCCAAACGCTTGCAGGTATCAACCTACTTGTAGCGCATTCACTATTGAGGCCATTCATAAATACGGAGCTATAAAAGGATGTTGGGTAGGATTAAAACGTATCTCGCGTTGTCACCCTTGGGGAAAACATGGCCACGACCCGGTTCCTTAATTAGTCGAACCTCAAAAAGTATTTTTATTATTTGGGCGCCTTATCGGGCTATCACTTCAAGCTTGTTTGTCCTTTGCTATGTTTGTCGCACTGCGG
>JAWXAS010000177.1:0-12587 GCA_034439635.1 Bacteroidota bacterium
CGCAGTGCGACAAACATAGCAAAGGACAAACAAGCTTGAAGTGATAGCCCGATAAGGCGCCCAAATAATAAAAATACTTTTTGAGGTTCGACTAAATAGATCGCTTTTAAAATATCACTTCATCGCCACTCCGGCAGGATCGTAAACTAATTCTAATGCACCGCTGGTTTTAAAATCAGAAACTAAAGTAGAGATCTTGTATTTACCTTTGTTATTAACCACTATGGCTGCTGTGTTTGGAGGTATGCGGCCGGCATTAAGTGCGTACATCACCAACGTATTTGAACCAATTTTCAAATTCAAAATAATTTCTTTTTTCTCCTTGGTTACTTCAAAATTCTCTATCAATACTTCTCCGTTCAAATAAATAGAGATGATATCACCATCTACGCGGTTCTTATCATACACTTGCACTTTTACACTATTACTTTCAACGTTTACCGTTTGTTGCACTTTGTATTTGCGTCCGTTACATTTACGTTTATTAAATTGCACAAATTTCTTTTCTGCAATAATTTCAGTAGTGGTATCTGGCACGTCTACAATATCTTTAATTACGCTATCACGTTTTATAGTATTCGTAACAGTAATTTCAGGCTCACGTGTAGTATCGCAAACCGAATTGCCAAATTTGAAATTATCAATGTTCACCCAGGTTTGAACAGTTCCTTCGGGCATTTGAACAGTTAAGTATTTACCACTTATGGGTGCAATAAAACTACATTCGCGCCGAGTCCATACATTATTTATGGCCGACTCTTTAAATGTATAAGCTACAGTTCCGAGCGAATTACTTGTTGTAGATAAACCCAATTGAATAGGATTGGCGTTATAACCCGAAGCCGCCCTATCGTAAAAGGAAATGGTATACTTTTTTCCTAGCGTTAAAGGTTGTGTTAATTCAATGGCAACAATATCTGTTCCGCCTCCCGTTAAAGCAATGTACCAGTTTTTACTTTGAGCCCCGGCCCCTCCGTAATCGCTCGATCTAATAATATCCACATCGCCATACGATCCAAAAGATGTAACTCCAGGCATCATACCATTAAAGGAAGTGTTAGATAGGTTTATTTCATCGCGAGAAGCCTTATGGTTTTCAAAATCGCCATTTACAAAGCATTGTGCGCTTGTCGTATGAATAAATAAGGATAAAAATGGTGCTATTAAATAACGCATGGTGGTTGGTTTTAATTGAGATGCTAAACGGGTTGGATTCCATAAATTAAATTGATGATTATCGTGAATGGCCCTGTTTAGTTGAAGCTCAAAAATGTTTTTCTATAATTTGGGCGGCCGGGCGCGCCTGCCTGCCGGTAGGCAGGCTTTCCGCTGCAAGCCTGCTTGTTCTTTGCAATGTGTGTCGGGCTGCGGGGTCCCCGCGGAAAAGCGGGATCTCCCTGCCTACCCGTCAGGTAGGCTCGCTCCGCAAACATTACGCAAAGCACTGCGCAGGGCTTTTCGCTACTATCGCTGGCGCATCATTCCCATTGAGTTTATGGTAAAAAAGTATCAGCCTCAAGGGCATACAAAAAGCTTCCGACAGAAAACGCTTGGTTTTTGCCTCTAATAATGTACTCCACTCAGTATTAAATACACTTGGCCTAACTCACAGTTGTATCTACCACACCAAAAACGCATTACACCAATTAATCCAATTTACCAACCAATTATAAAGCCATATATGTACTTTAAAAAACAGTTGCCAAAACGGCGTAACCATACTGCATTTTTATAGTACAAATTAACAAGAACTAACAATTACTCACTTAAATCACAAGGTTATGAAACGCTATCCAAACACAACAGTTCTACTAAGCTATATGTTAGTAATACTGTGCTCATGCTTCTCGTTAATGCTAGTATCATTTAAACATAAATCGCAACGCTTATTTAAAGTGCCTGTAATTATGAATAAGGGTAAAGATGCACCAATTTGTTTAGCACCAAATTTTATGATGAAAGCAGAACATACCGTTGAGCGTGTAGAAAAATTTGGCGATACGCTTAACCTCGCTGTAAAACCTAAAGGGGGTTTTGAAATATGTGATGTTGAAAGCAGTAAAGATGCAAATACCTATTTTAAAGATGGTGGATTAAGAATTATTGTAGATACTCAAACAGAAGTAGGGGTGAGCATTAGAAATGGAATGCCAATGGTTCAGGCATCGCCGGTGTATATTATAAACGAGAGCACACACAGCGCTGTAGAAATTGAAACACGCAACGGAAAATTAAAAATGATCGTTGAAGCATTAAGTACTAAAAATACTTGGGAGCCTATTGAGTGTCTTCCAGAAAATATAAATAGTAAAAAGGGCTGCATGCTTAATTTACCGGCGCACTGTTATGCTTTTACAAAAAATATTCTTCATTGCGGAGATCATATAACCAAATGCCGATTAAAATTAATGAGCGGAAATAATTCGTACTACTCAAATACATTCATGATGGGTATTAATTATACACAGTTCGAAATTTTTTAATTTCAATATATACACTCAGTTGCCGTTTAAGCAGGGCAATGTATGTCGAACCTCCGCAGAAATGCGGGGGTTTTGTTTTTGCGCCTCCATTTATTAGCCGCAAAGACACGAAAACACAAAGATTATTTGATCACTATTGTATATTTAATAAACACCAAGGCATCAAGTCACTGTTTTTATAAGTTTAAACCGTGTCTTTGTGTCTTTGTGTTTAAATTTGTTCAATGATTTTTCTCTTTGAAATCTCTATGGTTTCTGCCTCTAAAAAACTCGAAACTAAAAACTCACACCATAAACATCACTCTTATTCCTAGCAATATTCAGCACCTCAAAACCACCCGCTTGCGGAATCACTTCTATAAGATCAAAAGATGAACACTCTTTACTTAAGCCTTCAAAAATAAGTGTAAAGCCACGGCCATCGTTAAGCGTCCAGTTAGGAGCAAACGAAATATTATACGCTGTAATTAATTTTGCCTTGCGATCACTTCCGCGCTCAACTAAAAATGTACTTGGCCAAATGCGGTATGCTTCGCTGCCCTCGCCATTGCACTGGCAATGAACAATAGTTTGGCGCTCTTCGCTTTCTAAAGTTTTTACCTGCGTGGCTGATTCAGCTTCTTTTATTTCTACGGGTTGCTCTTTTGTTATTGGCATATGGCAAATATAAGTGAAATAAAAAGGTAAATTGCTTTTATACCTACCCCTTAAACCCATCCACCCATTCCGGAGTGCTCATTTGTTTTAAAATGCGCGGCACATCGCCAAAGGCACTTACTAAAACATCGCGGCCGCGCTCGTTAACTAGGTCGGTTCTAAAATTATTTTGGCTTTGCACTATAAATTCAGCCATTTGTGTTCCTATTACTTTCATAAGGTCAAAGCGTGTAACATCGGCCATATCAATATTGCCTAATGTATCTTCGCCAAGGTCGTGCAGCCATTTGCTTTTGTATTTTTTGGCATCAAGCGCATCAATGTTGGGTATCTTTTTAATAGAGTTAGGGTCGAGCGATATTTGAAACCGTCTAAAATCAACCAGTGTGTTCATCATGGGCGATCTAAACATATCTATTTGCATAGCGCTGGCATCTTGCGGAGTTTGTGTCATCAACCAATTTAACCAAAAACTAAGATCCACACCTTTTGGGTTAATGGTTTCGTCGGGTTTTATAAATTGCCTCGAAATACCTGTGCCAAAACTGAACATGGTAACTTCGCTCATGCGATAATTAGATTGTTTTCCTTTAGGGCAACTATACGAAAGTGCTTCAATAAATGCAGCCAGCGAAGAATTGTTGTAAGTTGTAGTTCCTCCATCAACAAAGCGCTCTAAAGGATAAAAATACGTGGGCGCACTCATGGTGGCTTCCATCACGGCGCGTAATAATACATTTCGGTAAGTGCCATGGTATGTTTCATCGGCTTGTTTAAAGCAGGTAAAAAATGTTTCTTCTGCTGCGGCCATATCTTGCCCGGTGAGTAAAATATCAATGTCTTGCACGCCGCATGCACTTTCTAAAGTGGTATTGCGAATGGTTTCATATAATAATTTGCGATAGGTTTGTTTAGAAAATGCCGGAGGATTTACAAAACGATTGCCTAATGCGCGTTTATCAAATACTTGTGTTACTAAATTTTCGTATAGTATCTCAATTTGCGAGGCCGAGTGCCCTGTGCAAATTAAGCCGGCAATAATAGCGCCTGTAGAAGTGCCCGATACCATATCAAATAATTTATAGCAAGGAATGCCAGCAAGGTCTTCTAACTTTTTTAATAATTGTATGGTTAAAATGCCGCGCATACCTCCACCATCTAAACATAAAATTGCTCGGTGGTTGATGTTGATGTTTAATTTTTCAAATGCTGCCTTGCGTGAGGGGTCGATTTGTGTTCCGTTTAATTTTGCCATAGAGTTTGGTTTAATTAGCCACCAAGGCACGAAGTTTATTTAGGATACGTATGATCAACAATTAAATAGCGATCATTAATTTCCTTTGTGACTTTGTGGCTCAAATGGACCTACACCTTGAAGATATATATTTACCTCTAAAAACAAAAGCGCTGTTAAATAAAAGCCGTAACTTGGTAATTAAGTTAAATGAAGGGTTTGAGATTCATAATTGTATTTATGATGCTTGGTTTTGTAAGCCAAGCAAAGCCATTGCCTATATTCTACAAGGCCACCACAGCTATGGATTCAGTAAAGGCCGATACCTTATTAGCCTTGGCCAAATCGCAATTGGGTAAAAATTATTGTTACGCGGTTGCCGATCCCGAAAAAGGATTTGATTGTTCGGGTTTTGTGTATTTTGTATTTAATAGTTTTAAAATTGAAGTGCCGCGGTCATCCAAATTATACAAAAATTATGGCAAAAAAATTCCTATCGATTCGGCTAGAGCGGGGGATGTGATCGTTTTTACGGGAACAAATGCCAAAAAGCGCAATCCCGGACATGTGGGAATTATTATTTCGTGTACCGATGGAGTTCCTACTTTTATTCATAGTTCTTCCGGCAAAAACAAGGGAGTTATTATTTCTGATTTTAATGAATCGCCATATTATAAAAAGCGGTTTATAAAAATTGTAAGAGTAGCGGTTGTGTATTAGCCAAAAGCCAACCTTATCTGTCTTTTTGCAAAGTGGTAGTGCAATTTTAACCACAAAGGCGCTAAGAAAGCATAGTTTTAAAATGGAATGACGTCTTTAGATAAACCGATGCTTGCGCTGCTAATGAACACAAAGGAAACAAAGACACGCAGGTGAACCTTAGGTTCACAAACTTAGCGGACTTTAATTAGGCGTTAGCATACACATAATTAAGAACTTTCAGTCTTCGCGTCTTTGTGGTTAAAAATAAAAAAGACGCCGGAGGCGTCATAAGTTTAGCAGATGAAAAAACTAGCTTTAACTAACCTTCTCAATAATTTTGTAAGAGAAATCCATGAAGCTCAAAAGATCCTCACCAACATCTCGAAGGTCGTAATCGCTTTCGTCGTACAACCAATCAATATGTACATTGTTTCCGGCTTTGTGTAATGCATTTAATTCTTTCAAAAAATCAAATAGCATACGCTGAGAAGACGTATTGATATAGTTAAGTTCAAAAAGAACTTTGGTAGTACTATGAGGTTTTTTAGTGTATTCTCTTACCCAAAGAATAAGGGGCATGTAAAAGTCGTGAGCGTTATCTAAAAAAGAAGAGCCTTTTACTTCAAATACACCCGTGGTGTGATCTAATGTCACAAAAGGTGAATGTTTTGTTTCTTTTAAAATGAGCTTTTCCATAAGTATTATATCAAAGGTATGATAATTTAGTTAAAAAAAGTAGACCGTTTATCTACAAATTGCCTTGGTTGAGCAAAAAACAGAGTGCATTGAGTGAGTGCTTTTTCGTTTTAGTAATTAGATGTGGAAAATGTATAGAGGTTTAATATGCAGCTTTTAAGTCATCTATTTATTAGTTTAAAATACTGAATTATAATGAGTTACATAAAATGCGATGGCTGCTAAGACGTGAGGACCCAAGGTTATATTGTGATGTTTAATTACTTGCATCTAACATTTCTCTCCGTGCCTTGGTGCCTCCGTGGCAAAAAATACATGCATAGTGTTTTTATGTGATAATAAATGGTTTAAATATTTCCCTTCGTGTCTTGGTGGCAAAATAAAAAGACGCCATAAGCATCCCAATTGCACGCATTAAAATTTACTTCTGATCTAATCCACGCAACTTAATGTACTCCGAAAAATCAATTCCCTTTTTGAACTCTTCCGAATAAATGTATTTTTTTATTTCGGCAGCCCAAGCGCGATGCGATAATTTTAAAGATAGAATAGAGGGATCAAACGGTTTGCCAAAATGAATTTTTACAGTATGCCCTTTTTGCTTGAACATTTCATCGGGCAATAATAACATTTCAATATTAGCTTTAATTCCAATGAATTTTCTGAAGTTGGCAAAACGATAAAAGAATTTTGAATTTTCGCCTTCAATAAATGTAGGAACTATTAAGCGCTTGTGATCGATGGCTTGTGTTACAAAACTTTTTTTCCAAGGCAAGTCAACTATTTGCCCATCAATTTTTCGAGATACCAATCCTGCCGGGAAAAATAATACCGCTGCTTGTGAATTCAATATATCTTCCATAGTACGCAAAGACGCAGCGGAGGTAGAACCTACTTTATTTATTCCTACAAATACTTCTCCGTAATTTTTTAACGTAAGCAAAACATCATTCACAAAAAACCTTACGTCGGGTCTAATATCACCAACGGCTTTTATCAGCGACATTCCATCCAATCCGCCCAAGGGGTGATTAGAAGCCACAATAATACGTTCGTTAACAGGCAAGTTTTCTTTGTTTACCGAAACAATTTTAGCACCCAGAAAATCTAAACCTTTTGTATTAAAATCTAAACCTTTGGCGTCTTTTAATAATACCATGGCATTGTTAATGTCTTGCTCATGAAGTTTACGTTTAAGCCAACGCAGTACAAATCCAGGCATCCATTTATTGAGTCCAGGCGCTTTTTCGCGCAGTACTTTATCTATATCAATGAATTTATTTTGTGGAATACTCACTGTTTCAAGATCATTTTTTTGTGATGGTAAGTTCCAGATTTCTTATACGATCGTTTAATTTTTGTAAGCTACGAAACAAAACATAACTGCGGCGATATTCGCCAATAGCAAATGCGGGGGATCCTTGTACGATCTCGCCTTCTTTTTCAATGGTTGATCCAACACCGCTTTGACCTGCAATTTTTACGCCATCAGCAACTGTAATGTGTCCTACAACGCCTGCTTGGCCACCCATCATTACATTTTTTCCAATTTTTGCAGAGCCTGCAACAAACGCCCCGCCGGCTAAAACGGTGTTCTCGCCAATTTCAACATTGTGTGCAATTTGCACTAAATTATCTAATTTTGCGCCTTTACGAATAATGGTTGACCCCATCGTTGCGCGATCAACTGATGTATTGGATCCAATTTCTACATGATCTTCGATCACAACGTTACCTATTTGCGGAACTTTTTTGTAATTATTTTCAGCGCTAGGCGCAAAACCAAAACCGTCACTTCCAATTACGGTGCTTGCATGAATCGTGCAATGATTTCCTATCACACAATCATGATAAATTTTTACACCCGAAAAGAAAGTACAATTATCACCAATGGTTGTTCCATCGCCAATAAAAACATGAGGATAAATTTTTACGTTATTTCCAATTTTTACATTCTCGCCAATGTATGCAAAGGCTGCTACATAACAATCGTTTCCTATTTTTGCACTTGGCGAAATAAAACTGAGTTGCTCAATACCTTTTTTGTTTTGTTTGATCTCGTAGTACATTTCCAATAACTTGGCAAAACTACCGTAGGCATCTTCCACACGAATTAATGTACATGTAGATTTTACCGGTTTATCGAGTTCAAAATTAGAATTGATGATCACTACCGATGCATCAGTGGTATAAATAAAGTTGGTATAAAGTTTATTCGATAAAAAGCATATGCTGCCAGCCTTACCTTCTTCAATTTTGGCCAATGAGGAAACTTTAACGTCCCCGTTTCCTTCTAATTTGCCATTTAATAATCCGGCTATTTGTTTTGCTGTAAATTCCATTTTATTGCAGAGTGTAAAAATACATTTTATATACTTTTAGGCAAGAGCCTTTGGTTTATTTATTTAGGATTTAATAGCAATTTTACAGCTTCTTTTATTTGTTGGTCTTCGCCTTTTAGCATTGAACCATAATCGTTAAGCACCTTGTAATCAGGCTCCAGCTGGTTGTTCTCGTAGTATTTACCATCCATTGTAACTACACCTACCTGAGGAATTCCAAATACCAACGAAGGATCTTGCATGGTTTCCCACCAAACGGCCGTTCCTGTACCCGGCACCGGCATGCCAATTAATTTTCCAATTCCTAAGGTTTTGTATACCACCGGGAACATATGTGCATCTGAATAATTTCCTTCACCCATCAACACACACGAGGTTTTGATCCATTTATTAGCGGGTTCAACTCCAACTTTTCGTTCGCGTGGAATAAAATTGATGTATTGTTTGCCGGATAAGAATGTTGCAAGGTCATCGTGCAACCAACCTCCTCCGTTAAAACGAGTATCAACAATAAGTGCTTTTTTATTTACATATTTTCCCATTACCTGATCGTAGAATTCGCGAAAGCTTTCATCATCCATTCCTTTTACGTGCATATAGCCAATTTGTCCGTTAGATAATTTATCGGTCATATCTTGCATCCGTTTGATCCAACGCAAGTAAAGTAAGTTAGATACTTGACCGTTGGAAAACGGTTTAACTGTTTCTTCCCAACGTTTTTTTGTAGTTTCATCGTACAAAGAAAGCAAAGTTGGTTTACCGGCCAATCTATTCAATAATTTATAATGATTTGTTTCGGGCGTAATTTCAACGCCGTTGATCTTTTCAATGATTGTTCCGGCTTTGATCTCGCTTCCATCATTTACTAAAGGGCCTTTTGCAATAACTTCGATTATTTTTAATCCTGCTCCTTTAAAAAATGGATCAAAAAATGCGCCAAGATTTGCAGTTTCATCTCCACGTTTGCCATTACCTCTATAGCCGCAACCGGTGTGCGATGCATTTAATTCGCCTAATAATTCGCTTAGCATTTCGGCATAATCGCGATTGTTGTTGATGTAAGGTAAAAATGTTTGATAGTTTTGTTTGTAATAATTCCAGTCTGTTTTTTGAAGATCGGTCACATAAAATTTCTTTACCACCTGGCGCCATACGTGTTCGTACATCTCTGCGCGCTCGGCTGCTAAATTCATATTCATTTCGGCGTTAAATGAAATTTCTTTCTTCTCAGCTTTCTCAATATTTATTTTCATCAACTTTCCACCGGCAACAAAGAAAATATTTTTGGCATCTTTATCAAACATCATTTCGCCAACATCGCCGGCGTCGAGTTTAACAAATAGTTTGGTTTCGTTTTCTTTGAATTTAGTTTGCCATAGATCAAATCCACCTTCAAATTTGGTGATGTAAAATAATTTTTCTCCATCAGGGCTTAATAATGCGTCAGCTAATAAAGAGGAATGAATGGTTAATCGAGATTTTCTATCTTCTAAACCTTCCATTTCGATTTTAACTGGTTTTGCGGAAGCTTTCTTGGTTGTATCTGATTTACTTTTGTCTTTATCCTTGTCTTTATCCTCTTTCTCTTTAAGCAAAGCATAATCTTCTTTCTTCATTGTAAAACGTTCGTATGCTGCTTTTGTAAAAAACAAACCGTACATATCAGATTGATTGCCATGGCTTGCAATATTTTTCATTCCATGTCGGCTCGAATTCCAGATCATCGCTTTTCCATTCATCGCCCACTTAGCGCCTCCATTGTCGAATCCTGATTGTGTAAGATCGATGATCGGATTTTTTCCTTCTGCATCAGCCAAACCAACTTCAGATCGCCAGTTGCCATCTTGTAAAAAGTGAACAAGTAAATATTTACCGTCGGGCGACCAATCAAATGATTGATCACCATCGGAATAAGAATAGTTTTTTTCTGCAGGCAAAATGGTTCTAATTTTTTTAGTTTTTAAATTAAGAACTTTTACCGCAGTGCGATCTTCCAAATATCCCACTTCATTCCCATCGGGTGAGAATTTTGGTTGAAATGCTTCGGTAGTGCCAACTACAAGGGCTTCTTCTTTTAAAATAGTGGAATTAAAAAAGAAACTTTCTTCCTTTCGAACAAGATCAGTTTTATAAATTCCCCAAATGTTATTTCTTTCCGAAGCATAAACTATGCTTTTTCCATCAGAACTAAAACTTGCAGAGCGTTCTTGCCCCGGAGTATTAGTAATACGTTTGGTTGTACCACCTTCAACAGAGGTTACAAATACTTCGCCTCTTGTAACAAACACTACTTCTTTTCCGTTTGGAGATACGTTCATTTCTGTTGCACCCGTTGTAAAGTTCTCTATCTTTTCTGAAGGATAACGCTCGTCGGTTGAAATAGTAATTCTTATTTTTTTGGCATCCTCAATTTCGGTTTGGGTATATATCTCGCCATTGTAACCATAGCATAAAACGTTGCTTGAGGCCATGGTTAAAAAACGAACCGGATTTTTACTGAATTTGGTTACCTGAGTTTGTTTTGTTGGATCGTTCACTTCCATTTTCCAAATATTGAACGAGCCGCTTTTTTCGCTTAAGAAAAATATATTTTTTTCATCAGGACTAAACACCGGATTTCTATCTTCACCATCAAACGTTGTAAGTTGTGTAAATTTTTCATCTTTTTTATTGTACATCCATACATCGCGTGTTACCGATGATGTATGATGTTTACGCCAATCATTCTCATAACCTTTACGATCATGAAATATCATTTTATCACCACTTTTACTTATACGTGCATCATCGGCGCAAATAGAAAGCACCTGTGTTTCGCGGCCACCGCCAACAGGCACAGCGTACAATTCGGGTAAGCGACCCGAAGGGAATTGAGTAAATTTTACATCATCAGTGCGAATTGAAAGGAAAACAACATTCTTTCCATCTTCAGTAAAATAGCTTGGAATATCATCGCTTGAATAATACGTTAAGCGTTTAGCTTCGCCACCATCGGCCGACATCAAGTAAATATCAAAACCGCCGTTACGATCAGATGCAAAGGCGATCCATTTTCCGTCGGGAGACCAAATTGGCATAAAATCGTAAGAATCACTTACGGTAATAGGAGAGGCATTCCCACCGGCAGCATCCACTTTATAGATATCACCTTTATAACAAAAAACTATATTTTTTCCATCCGGCGAAATACTTGGATAACGCAACCAAAGAGGTGCGTTTTTTTCTGATTTAAATGACAAGCAAATAATGCTAATCAAAAATAGGGGAGATAAAATAAATTTCTTCATAGTTTTTTGGAATGTAACAGCAAATATATAAACATTGATTACTTAGGCAATTAATTAATCTTAAAAATGGATAATTGGCATAAATTGAATGTTAAAAACGCAAACTTTGATGTAAAGGTAAATATGTACATTTGTACAAAATAAGTTATGAATTGGAATAAACTTACGCAGCTTAAACAACTTGATCAAATTGACAGTGAGTCAGCAACTATGACTGTATTAATATTTAAGCATAGTACGGCTTGCAGTATTAGTGATGTTGCTATTAACAGAATTGAAAGAAATTGGAATGTGGATTTTAAAGTAAAACCGTATTATCTAGATTTACTTGTTCATCGTGATATCTCTAGCGAAATTGCGGAAAGATACCATGTGGAGCATCAGTCCCCTCAAGTTTTAGTAATTGCTAAAGGCAAAAGTGTTTTTACAGCAAGTCACTCTCAAATAAATGTTACGGATATTATCAACCATCAATAAATTGTTATTACTCAAGATTTACACAATAATACTCTGTAGCAAGCTTCCAGTAAAGATTTAGATTTTATTTTGCTTGTTTATTAAGTAATTATTTCTATTTTTGAGAGAGGATTTTTTGGCAATGAATGATTTAAAAACACCAAATATATTGAACCCTGACAGCTATTTTCATGGCCTAGCGAAAAACATTCCGGAAATGATAGTATTAGTAGACCCAGATTCATACAAACTTAAGTACATCAACCATTTTCAAGCGGGCTTTAGCTTATCTGAGCTAGTTGGTGCGGAAGTTTTTAATTTTGTTTTGCCCGAGCACGTTAATAATTATCGTAAGGCTTTGGATGAATGTGTGAAAAGTGGGGAAGTTACCAATATTGAGTTAGAGACGCAAGATAGGGTTAACTATATTGGAAAGGCTTGGTACAAATGCACAATTTCGCCGATTAAAAATAATCAAAATGAGTTAGAAAGTTTATTAGTCATATCAAAGGATATTACGATTGAAAAGAATCATGATATAGAAATTTATAATAAAAAGGAAAAGCTTTACGCTATCATTAATAACTCTCATGATATTATTTTGTCAATTGATAAGAATTTAACTTTAACTGAATATAATTCGGTTTTCGGTAGTATGGTTGAAAAAGGTTTTGGAAAGAAAGATTTGAATGGACAGGTTTTATTAAACTTTATTGATCCTACAAAACAC
>JAWXAS010000178.1:0-14165 GCA_034439635.1 Bacteroidota bacterium
ACTGCGGGGTCTGCGCAGAAAAAGCGAAGCCTACTCGTTGCGCAAACATTAAGCAAAGCCCTAAACAAGGCTTTTCGTTCTATCCCTGGCGCAGCATTACGGTTTAATTTGCACTTAAAAACATCTGCCGCTTTTTTAATCCTTTTTTACTTTTTTCGCGCTATTTTTAAACAAACTCAATAAAAACAAGGCTTACAGAGTTTTTGAGGGACGACTAATTAAACTGGCCGCTGCTCATTTATACTTCCCTTCTCATTCTTGCAACCGAAATATCTAATTGTTCACGGTATTTTGCAACAGTGCGGCGCGCAATATTATACCCTTTTTCTTTTAAAATATGGCAAAGGGCATCATCGGTTAATGGTTTGTGTTTGTCTTCTGCATCAACGCAATCTTTCAATATTTTTTTAATTTCGCGCGAGCTTACTTCTTCGCCGCTATCAGTACTCATGCTTTCACTAAAAAATGTTTTAAGTAAAAATGTACCATAAGGAGTTTGCGCGTATTTGCTATTGGCCATCCGAGAAACCGTTGAAATATCCATTTCTACTTTCGTAGCAATATCCTTTAAGATCATTGGTTTTAATTTGCCCTCATCTCCTGTTACAAAATACTCTTCCTGAAATTCTAAAATGGCTTGCATGCATAACATTAATGTTAAATGCCTTTGATTCAAAGCATCAATGAACCATTGCGCACTTTCAATTTTGCTTTTAATAAATGTGGTGGCTTCCTTTCCGTCTTTATTTTTTTGCCTCGAATATTCCTTCAGCATCTCTAAATACTCTTTGCTGATTTTCAAGTCGGGCATATTACGCGAATTGATAGAGAACTCGGGTTTTCCATCATTAACACTTACAAGAAAATCCGGAACTATTTCGCTGTGCGAATTGGATTTCATATCTGTATCTCCTGGTTTAGGATTCAAATGCGTGATCACATCTATCACTTCTTTTAACTCCTCGCTACTGATGTTCATTTTTTTGAGAATCTTCTCGTAATGCTTTTTACTAAACTCCTCCATATGATCTTTTACGATCTCAATGGCTTGCAATACGTCTTTGGTTTGCTCTACTTTTCTGTTTAATTGTATGAGCAAACATTCTTGTATGGTTCGTGCGCCTACACCGGGTGGATCAAAACTTTGAATGGTCTTTAAAACTTTTTCAATTTCAGCAACATTGGAAGTGATATTGTAATTAAAGGCTAAGTCATCAACTATCATGTCGATCTCTCTGCGTAAATATCCGTCCTCATCAAAGCAACCAATTATATACACACCAATGGTATATTCTGTTTCATTGAGTTCGCGTAAACCTAATTGCTGTTCTAATAGGTTGTGAAAATCCGGACCTTCCACCACAACAAATTCTCGTGTTTCATCATCAGCCCCTTTATTGCTTATTTCATATTTATAAGAATCCAGCTCATCATCACCCATGTAATCTTCTATACCAACTTCATCATCAATGCGCTCTACTTCTTTTTCTTTAACATCTCCGTTATCGTCTAATTCAATATCTGTTTCACCATCGCTATCCTCGTTATTGGCAATATCATCTTCATCAAAGCTTTCGTCGGTTTCTTCTAAAGCAGGATTCAACTCTAACTCTTCTTTGATACGTTCTTCAAGTGCCATAGTAGGCAATTGCAATAACTTCATCAGCTGAATTTGCTGTGGCAATAATTTTTGCTGAAGTTTTAAATATTGCGATTGCTTTAAAGCCATGTTAGTTCAACTTACACAAAAAGTAATTCTTCTTTCCTTTTTGGATCAAAATATATTTTTTATTGATGGTATTACTTAAGTTCACCACCATTTGTAGATCTTCAACTTTATGTTTGTTTAAACTCACTCCGCCGGCCTGTAACATTTTTCGAGCCTCACCTTTGCTTGGGAAAATGTTTGTTTTTTCGGCTAACAGATCTATTAAACTAATCCCATTGATTAGTTCAGATGAAGAAACATCAAACGAAGGAATGCCGTCGAAAATATCTAGAAATAATTCTTCGGATAGTTTTGAAAGATCCTCGAGGGTTCCATTAAACAATATATGTGAAGCTTCAACAGCAGCATTGAAATCGTTCTCAGAATGTACACGAATTGTAATATCCTTTGCTAATGCTTTTTGTAAAGTGCGTAAATGTGGAGCTACTGAATGCTCTAATTCTAATTTTTCAATTTCTTCTTTAGTAAATAAGGTGAAAATACGAATGTAATTTTTCACATCTTCGTCACTAGAGTTTAACCAAAACTGGTAAAATTTATAGGGAGAGGTTTTAGTTCTGTCTAACCATACATTCCCACCCTCTGTTTTTCCAAACTTTGTTCCGTCGGCTTTTTTAATTAACGGAGTAGTTAAAGCAAATGCTTCTCCGCTTGCTTTTCTTCGGATCAATTCCGTTCCTGTAACAATATTTCCCCATTGATCAGAGCCACCCATTTGCAATTTAATACCTTTGTTTTTCCATAGGTAATAGAAATCGTAACCTTGTACCAATTGATAGCTGAACTCTGTAAAACTCATTCCGTTCTCTAAACGATTCTTCACAGAATCTTTTGCCAACATGTAGTTAATTGAAATATGTTTTCCTACATCTCTTATGAATTCCAAAAAATTAAAGTTCTTGAACCAATCGTAGTTATTTACGATCTCCGCCGAATTTGTTGCTGAGTTGAAATTCAAAAATTTTTCTAATTGTTTTTTCTGACTTGCAATATTATAATTCAGCGTTGCCTCATCTAATAAATTACGTTCAGCTGATTTTCCTGAAGGGTCACCAACCATTCCAGTAGCACCACCAACTAAAGCAATTGGTTTATGCCCTGCATTTTGAAAATGCAAAAGGGTCATAATCTGAACCATGTTGCCAATTCCAAGTGAATCGGAAGTAGGATCAAAACCAATATAACCACACACCATTTCTTTATTCAACAATTCTTCTGTGCCAGGCATGATATCCTGCAACATTCCTCGCCATTTTAATTCATCAACAAAATTTGTTTTCATAATGCTCATTAACCTTAGTAATATCAAGGTTTATACCTTCTAAAAATACGAATAATCTCTTAATTTTGTAAGTAATTTATAACGGGGAAAGGCCGAAAATTAATTGTATTTTTGCAATATGTTCATTTACAATGTAACCGTAAATATTAGTGATGATGTTCATACCGAATGGGTGAAGTGGATGAGGGAAACGCATATGCCGGACGTTATGAAAACTGGCTGTTTTGTGGATAACCAGATGGTGAAAGTACTTTACGTGGAGGACGAAGGACATACATATTCCCTACAGTATAAATTTTTAGAAATGGGAGATATTGAACTTTACCAAAAGGAACACGCCCCTGCTTTACAGGCCGATCATACAAAAAAATTCAAGGATAAATATACCGCCTTCCGAACTTTACTTCAAGTAATCGATTAATGCAACAGCCCGTTAGAGCAAAAAAACATTTAGGACAACATTTTTTGGTTGATGAAACCATTGCGAGAAATATTGTGGATGCTATGCTCGATCAAAATTCCCCAAATGCATTAGTAGAAGTTGGTCCGGGAACAGGTGTGCTTACCAAACATTTAATTGAAGGGCCCGATTTTTTTGCTCTAGATGTGGATAGAGATTCTATTCCCTTTTTAAAACAAAAGTATCCGCAGTTTGCCGAGAAGATAATAGAAGCAGATTTTTTAAGAGCGGATCTTGAGAAGATCGTTGGCGATAAAAAATTTAACGTCATAGGAAATTTTCCTTATAATATTTCAAGTCAGATCATGTTCAAGGTTTTAGAACATAAAGACAAAGTAGATGTAGTGGTTGGAATGTTTCAAAAAGAAGTAGCCGAACGATTAGCCGAAAAACCAGGTTCAAAAGTGTACGGAATTTTGAGCGTACTATTGCAAGCGTTCTATGAAATAGAATATTTATTTACGGTTAACGAAAATGTATTTTCGCCTCCGCCCAAGGTAAAAAGTGCCGTTATTCGATTAAAACGTAATGTGGTTAAGAAATTAAATTGCGATGAAGTGTTTTTTAAAACAGTAGTAAAAACATCCTTCAATCAACGTCGTAAAACTATTCGTAATTCAGTAAAATCTCTTTTAAAACCAGGAGCTGATACAAGTAATTATTTATTTGATAAACGTCCCGAACAATTAAGTGTAGAGCAATTTGTGGAGTTGACTAATATTATTGGCCACTAAGGCGCAAATAAATGTTTTCTAATTAACTTTGTGTCTTAGTGCCTTTGTGGATCAAGGGATAAATAGAAGTCAAACATCTGTTTTCCAACTGCATCAAAAGAAGCATGCTCGGAAATGAATTCACTCATTTTTTCTGAATTAAAGTTGAGCTTATTATTCATAAAATTCTCCAATTCACCTGCAAAATGATTTACATCATTCACTGGCGATAATCTTCCAAATTCATCTATAATTAAATGAGGCAATTGCCCTACTTGCGAAGCAAATACTGGTAAGCCGCAAGCCAGCGCTTCTAATACCACCACGGGCATTCCTTCAAAATGACTAAATAGTAAAAGCGCATCGCACCAATTCATAAATGAGCTAATGTTTTCTTTGGTTTGATAACCTAAATAGGTTACGTTCTGTACACCAATTGCTTGTTGCAATAGTTTTGTTTGTTCAATGCTTTCGGCATTTCCACCAACAATTAGCAACTCAAATTCTAAGTTTTTATCTTCTAAAAACTTCAGCGCCTTAAAGGTTCCATTTAAGTTTTTTTCTCTTTCAACCAATGAGGAAACATGAAGAAATGTAGTTTTCTTTTTTTCGTCTTTCCTATTCAGTTTAAAGATCGAAGTATCAACAGCATTGTAAAGCAATTCAAAATCGCCTTTCAGATCATGTTCTATTAGTGATTGTTTTTGTTTTTCTGAAACGTACCAAATTTTTGAAACGTTTTTAAAACAACTTTTTGTATAACGTTTCAATATCAGCCCTTTGTAATTGCCATCTTCATGCAAATAACCACTCCAATGTTCAACGAGTGTATGTTTTACTTTAAAATGGTCTTTAAACTGACTTAAGATCATGGCGGCCGGAAACGCAACATTTACTTGGATAGCAGAAACGCTTATATTATGGTCGATCAAATACTGCAATAGTTTTTTGTACGAATTTACATAATTAGTGAACTGGGTATAGTGTTTTGCAAAAGGAACCGTGATAGTGGTTTTTGGATATGCAAAACGGATCTCCGTTAAATTTCCATCTTGATTTTTGGTTATCGAACCTGATGTAGTTTCTCTTACGCTGTAAGCATACACAACTACAACTTTAGTAAAGCGCGCTAAAGCTTTAGCATGGTTTTGAATAAAAATTCCGTGAGCGGGATCTTCTTGAGCAGGGTACCAGGAGGTGAGGAATAATACTGACTTATTTAAATGCATTGGATCGAGGCGATCATTCAACATTTACAGCAGCTTCTAGTTTAAATAAAGAGTGAAGCTCGCTAATTCTATCAAAAGCAAAATTAAGTTTGTTGCCGCTCTTCATTGCAATAGTTATAAATCCTAAACCTGCACCACCTTTTTCGCTTAATTCGTTTTTCTCGAGGTGATGGATGTAATACGATTTTAACTCTGCCGGATCTTCAAATGAATTAATGGCTTTTAAGTCGCCATCTACTTTAGGAATAGCCGGATTGCTAATTAAATTTGCTGTAAGAATAAGAATTTGATGTGCTTTTTTGTAAACTAAGAAATAATTGTGCTGAGAACCACTAAGATCTTTGTGCCCGTGAATAAGCATGTTTTGTAATGACTCCACACAAATGAAAAATATTTTTTTAAGAGCTGCTTTTGGAACGGCAAGGTCAATGATCTTTTGTTCGATCTCTGTTTCGAGTTTACTAATGGTCTCAGTATTCAAAACACCATCATAGGCGATGATAAGCCCGCAGTTAGCAGCGGTAATAGTTTTGATGGACTCCGTAAAATGGACATCAAAAAACTCAGCTTCTTTATTTAGTATAGCGCTCAATTTTACTTGAATAAACCGTTTTGTTTACTGTCGATCAATCGAATTACTTTACCTAGGTCCTCCTTGTTCTCACTGAAGTTAATGTCATCCACATCTACTATTAATAACTTCCCTGATTCGTAGGATGTTGCCCAAGCTTCATAACGCTCGTTTAATCGTTTTAAATAATCCAGGCGTATGCTGTTTTCGTATTCTCTTCCTCTTTTTTGAATTTGCTTTACCAAAGTAGGTACCGAAGCCCTTAAATATATAATAAGATCCGGCGATTTGATAAGGCTTTCCATTAATTTAAAAAGAGAGAAATAATTATCGTAATCTCTAGTGGTCATCAAACCCATGGCATGTAGGTTCGGAGCAAAAATATAAGCATCCTCATATATGGTCCTATCCTGAATCACAGTGTGTTTTCCCTTCCTAATATCTAATATTTGATTGAATCGATTGTTTAAGAAATAGATCTGTAAATTGAATGACCAACGCTGCATATCTTCGTAGAAGTCATTCAAATAGGGGTTGTCATCTGCATCTTCGTAGTGAGCATGCCATTTGTAGTGCTTTGCTAAGAGAGAAGTTAGTGTGGTTTTTCCTGAGCCAATGTTACCGGCAACTGCAATGTGCATATATCTTGAGTCTTATAGTAGACCAAGGTATGTAAATAACTTATAAATACAAAGAATTTGTTGATTAAAGCAATCTTTTATCTAAAATAATTTAGATTATTCTGGATTTGAGATCGTTTTCGTAGTGATCACAGATGCTATTTAATACCTCATTAATTGGTTTAAATGAGAAAGAAAGGGAGTTTTTTACCTTAGAATTTGAGTATTTTTTGTGTCCAATTGCTGTTCGAATTGTATTTGTTGTAAGAACGCGATCTTTTCCGGTAATTCTACTCAAAATCCCGTCGGCAATTCTACCTAATTGCAAGAGGAAAATCCCACTTTTAATGAATGGTGCAGGTTTGCCAAACTTTTTTTGAATTTGAGTGAAAATATCCTTGAAGGTGTACGAATTCTCGATCAAAATAAAGCGCTCATTAAAAATTTGCTTATCCATTAATTGCAACATTACTTCCACCACATCATTTACATCCACATAAGCTGTACTTCCATCGGTATAGAACATGTTCCCTTTTTTGCAGAAGGCAAAGATCTTTCCACTGCTTTGTTTCCAAAAACCTGGGGCTAAAATAAATCCGGGGTTTACGATAACTGCGTTCAATCCTTCTTCAATTCCTCGCCAAACTTCGCGCTCGGCATTGTATTTACTTATAGCGTAAGAGCTTTCTTTGCCAGATGTTTTCCAAAATATCTTTTCACTTAATTCTCCTTCGTAATCGGCATTATTAATGGTTGATAAAGAACTGGCGTGGCAAAACGACTTTATTTTTCCTGCAACACAAGCATTCACCAAATTGGCCGTTCCTGTTTCGTTGAGCAAAGTTAATTTTGGAAAATCTTTTTCTAAAAAAGAAACAAATCCAGCGCAATGATATACATGTTCAATACCGTTTAATGCATTTTCAATGGAGCACACATCGGTAATATCAAGATCTACCCATTTTATTTTATTGAACAGTGCTTCTGCATCTTTTGTATAATACAAAAAACAATGTTTTAACTTGGTAAGATCACTCGAGCTTTGCTTGGCAGCAACCACAGTTTTCCCTTGTTGTAGTAATTTTAATACAACATGACTTCCTAATAAACCGGTGGCCCCTGTAACTAAATTCATTTTACAGCTAGTAATTCAATGATAATTGTTGTAAAGGTAAGAACAAAACCAACTGGCAACTTACCCCTAATAAAAAACCTGTATACACCTGTGAGGGCCTGTGCTCTTCGAGCACAATGCGCGCCCAACCTATTACACCACCAATTAAAATGGTAGCAATAATAAAAAGCAAAAGATCGTATTGTAATAAAATGCTTAATGAGATCATCATGCCAACAATACCTCCAACGCCAACCATGTGAGCGCTAATTTTATACCGTAAATTAATAACGGCCGTTAAAAGAATAGCGGTTCCGGCGCACAACACAAATAGTTTTATACTTTCCCAAATACGCAGATCGTAGAACAAATAAAATAAACCAAAATAAAATATCGCCGTCATGATATAAGGAAATGTGCGCTCATTTTGCTCGCTAAGCGTAAAGCTTTGAATACGTTTTAATTTATACATCAAATAAATATTTAGCACAGGCAATACAAAGGTAAAAGCACAAACGGTGAGGGTAATTTGCCATTTGGTGCTGTTGGCGGTCATTAATTCGAATACTGTATTTTTAAAACCAAAAAAGAGTAGGAGGCAGGCATAACTTGCCATTAACAAAGGATGAAAAAGTGCGGATATAGTAAATGCTAACGAACGCAAACTATGATAGTAAATTAGATAAATGCTCTATTTCTTTTTTAGGGTCTTGTTTTTGGTAAATGATCCTATATACAGCATTGGTAATTGGCATGTCTACATTATACTGTTTATTTATTTCGTAAATACATTTTACAGCATAGTATCCTTCAGCTATCATGTTCATTTCTAACTGTGCTTGTTTTACGCTATAACCTTTGCCCAACATAGTGCCAAACATTCTATTCCTGCTAAATTGAGAATACGCTGTTACCATTAGATCGCCTAAATATGCTGATGCTTTTATATCACGATCAATAGGATGAACTGCATCTACAAAACGTTTTATTTCCTGAATGGCATTGCTTATTAATACTGCCAAATAATTATCGCCATATCCAAGGGCATGACAAATTCCTCCGGCAACGGCAATTACATTTTTTAAAACCGCCGCATACTCTGTGCCATAAATATCGTCGCTTGTTGTTGCTTTTAAATAGCGACAAGTTAATAACTCACTTAATTTTTGAGCACTTTGTAAATTTTGGCTCGCAATGGTTAAGTAACTTAACTTTTCCAAAGCAACTTCTTCTGCATGACATGGCCCCGTAATTACACCAATATTAGTAAACGGAACCTCATAGATCTGATTTAAATATTCTCCAACTATCAAATTATGTTGAGGTACAATTCCTTTTATAGCCGAAAAAAACGCCCTACCCTTAAAATCTTCAATTGATAAAGGAGAAAATGTATCTGCAATAAACGCAGATGGCACGGCTAACACAATAAATGTTGAATCCCGAATACACTTTTTTATATCAGTATAAAACGTGATCCTTGATGTATCAAACTCAACTGAGCTAAGGTAACGAGGATTGTTGCAATAGGTTTTCATAAAATCAACATCCTCTTGTTTGCGCATGAACCAATGGATGTGATCTGAGTTATTTAGAAATAATTTGGCGAGTGCTGTACCCCAACTTCCATTACCAATAATTGCTAGTTTTAAGTGCGCCATATATTTGTGTGAAGTTAGGAAATTTTTATGGAACAAGAGAGGCAGAAAGCAAAGCCAGAAACCACAGAGACGTCTTCGACGCTTCACAGTCCCGATAGCAATCGGGATTTACACAGAGGTCGCAGAGCATCACCAGTAACCGAAAAAAAGCGACGCTTTTCTCTGTGACCTCAGTGTTTACCTTTGTGAAGGCCGCAGGCCGCTCTGTTTTGTCTGACCCTACTTTACTTCAATAGTTTTTTTCGGAACAACCTGGCAAGTAAACCTGCAAACCGAGCAAAGATCACCTGTGCTATCATACAATTTAATGTCCCAAACATGAGTTTTGCCTTTTATATGAATGGGTTTACAAACACCTTTTATTTTTCCGGATGTAACTGCTTTTACATGATTAGCGTTTACCTCAACGCCAACGCCAACAAAAAGTTCAGGATTCACTACCAAAAAACTGGCAATACTTCCTAATTCTTCTCCTAAAACCACATATGCACCTCCATGGCAAATTCCAAATGGTTGTTTTGTTCTTTCATCAACAGGCATAGTTGCGGTTATGGAATCTTCACCTATCTCAACATACTCAATTCCTAAATGATCTGCCAAGGTGTTTTTAAGCATCCATTGAATATCTTCAACATTATATTTTTTGTACCAGATCATAATTTATTATTCTACAACTATTAGCCACAAGGCCACTAAGACGCAAAGATCCACATTTTTTTTGCCTTTGCACCTTGGTAGCAAAATTTATAAATAAACAATATTTTCTTCTGTCAATTCATTGGCTGCTACAAATCGCCCATACACCCTTGCGAGCGTGATCACATCCTTCATGCAGTAAGTATTTATCTTTTTCAAATTCTTTTCTTCATAGTAAACTTTACTCACCATACTTCCGTCCATATCATCTTTTGGTGAGGGAATATTAAATACATGAGCTAATAAATTTAACGAGGTATAATTTTTATAGTCGCCAAATTTCCATAATTCCATAGTGTCCAAATGCTGGATCTCCCATGGTTTTTTGCCCTGGATCTGTAAAATTTTTGGAAGCTTCATTCCGTTAACCAAAAACCTTCGGCACAAAAAAGGATAATCAAATTCCTTCCCATTGTGCGCGCATAAACAATGCTCTTTTTTATTAAAATGTTTGCTTACTAGTTCTGTAAACTCTGCCAATGTTTTTTTTTCATCATCGCCCGAAATGCATTTTACTCTGAATTCTTTTCCATTGTAATAGCCTAGGCCAATGCTAATTACCTTCGCAAATTCCGCAAATATCCCGGCTTTGGCATAGTGTTGTTCGGCCGTAACTTCTTTACTGTACTGCCATTTTGAATCCCATAACTGACGGGTTTCCTGCTTTAATTCCTCATACTTATAAGTTTGTGGAACAGTTTCAATGTCGATGAATAAAATATGTTGTAATTCTTCCATTTGTTAAATTATGTACCAGCTAAATTAAATAATTAAAAACACAGTAAATTTATAACACTAATTATTTAAAACAAAGTACTATTTTTAAGGAACATGGAAAAACGATTTAAATTAAAAGGCCTTAATACTTTTGCGAGCAATGAGTGGATGGCTAATTCGGCAAAGCGTTATCGCACTAGTTTTGATAAAGATGAAGTAGATTATGTGCGTTGCGAAGTGGCTATTTATAATAAATTGTTTGATGAAGAAGATTGGACAGCAAAACTCACCTTAAAGGCAGTGGATGAAAAAGGCACAAAAGAACATTGCAGTTTAGAAGAGACCATCACCGTAAAAAAGGAGGATAATATTTTTTATTTCCGAGATGGTTGGGGAAATGCAACTGCAGGGGAATATTGGAATAAAGGTTCTTATAAGTGGCAAGCATTTATTGATGGCGTGATGATAGGCGAAAAATTATTTCACATCAACGAAGTAGGAAAGGTTACAAATCAGAGTAATCCGTATTTTGAAATCGAACATATTAAATTATTTGAAGGTGATTCAAATGGCTGGCAGCAGCGCAATCGAAAATATTTAAAGGCTTTCAATAAAAAATCTACACGGTATATTTGGACAGAAATTAAATTCAAAAATCTTACGGCTAAAGATTATAACTACGAATTTTATTTGAATTATTTTGATGATGCGGGCCAGCCCAAAGCGAGTATTTTGCATGCCGCATACATGGGAGATAATCGTGCCGACTTTAGTTATTTTATAGAGCGAGGCTGGGGAACGGAAGATGGCGGAACATGGGTGGATGATAAATATACTTTAGAAGTTGTTTTTAATGATGTATTGGTAGGCGCTGTAACATTTAATTGCGCAGATGCCGATGAAGAAGGCGAACTAGAATTGATCAAAAGCATTGAACAAACCTTGGCTGTTGGAAAAACAGGTTCAGACGTAAAGAAAAATGTGATCGATAATGGCGACTCAAAAACATTAGATGAATTATTGGCGGAGCTGGATGGATTGATAGGATTGGAAAGCGTAAAAAAATCAATTCGTGAGAATATAACGTACTTGAATTTTACAAAAGTTCGTAGAGAAAAGGGATTTGAGGATAACGATAAGTTATCTTTGCACAGTATTTTCACGGGAAACCCCGGAACAGGAAAAACAACCATTGTAAAAATGTTAGGTAAGATCTACCAAAAAATGGGATTGCTTACCAAGGGTCATGTTGTTGAAGTTGATCGTGCATCTTTAGTTGGCGAATTTATTGGACAAACTGCACCAAAAACCAAAAAAGCAATTGACAGTGCACGCGGCGGAATTTTATTTATTGATGAGGCATATTCATTAGCGCGTACGGATGATGATAGTAAGGATTTTGGTAAAGAAGTGATCGAAACCCTCTTAAAAGAGATGAGCGATGGCGTGGGTGATATTGCCATTATTGGAGCCGGTTACCCAAAGGAAATGAAAACGTTTATTGAAAGTAATCCGGGATTAAAATCACGCTTCACACAATACTTTCATTTTGAAGATTATTTGCCAGAAGAATTGTTTCAAATTGCAATATACGGTGCAAAGAACAGGCAGGTTAATTTTGTAAAAGATGCTGAGGAGTATTTGAAAGAACAATTAACAGAGGCTTATCGTAAACGTGATGAAAGTTTTGGAAATGCTCGCTTTGTGAACGCATTGGTTGACGAGGCAAAAATGGACATGGGATTGCGTTTAATGAAAGCGTCCGATATGAATGCTCTAACCAATGAGGAACTTTCTACAATTACACTTGAAGACCTGCGTGTAGGATTTTTGGCAGAGCAAAAGAAGAAACTCAAATTGGTAATTAATGACAAGGAATTGCAATTAGCTTTAAGCGAATTAAATGAATTGATCGGCTTAGAGAAGGTGAAAGAGGATATTAATGAAATGGTGAAGTTGATTCGCTTTTACAATGAAACTGGAAAAGATGTAGTCAATAAATTCTCATTGCATACAGTGTTCACCGGAAACCCTGGAACAGGAAAAACAACAGTTGCTCGTATCATGGCAAAAATATACAAATCACTTGGTGTTTTAGAGCGAGGACAATGTATAGAAGTTGATCGCGAAGGATTAGTAGCCGGATATGTTGGACAAACCGCTATTAAAACTGCCGAGAAAATTGAAGAAGCCATGGGTGGAATTTTATTTATTGACGAGGCCTATGCTTTGGCAAACGTGTCTGCATCGCATGATTTTGGGGCGGAAGCAATTCAAGTAATTTTAAAACGGATGGAAGATCAACGTGGAAAATTTGGTGTTATCGTTGCCGGTTATCCGCAAAACATGCACCAGTTCATTGATAGTAATCCCGGATTTAAATCGCGCTTTGATAAAACTTTTTTGTTTGATGATTATGCACCCGAGCAATTACTCACTATTGCACACAATTTATTAAAGCATGAAGGATTGAAAGCTTCGCCGCAAGCGTCGGAGCATATGCAAAATTATTTAACTGCATTGTATGAAAAACGCGATAGCCATTTTGGAAATGCGCGCACAGTAAGGCAAATGGTTGGTGGCGTAGTAAAAAAGCAAAACTTACGTTTAGCAGCAATGGAATCTAGTAAGCGAACAGCCGAAGAACTGGAAACCTTATCTATTGATGATGTAAAGCATTTGGAAATAGGACAAACTGAGAACAAACAAACTTTAGGGTTTAGATTAGGTGGAAAATAATATGTTGTTATTCTGAGCACCTACCTGCCTGCGAGGAAGGTAGTCGAAGAATGGACAAAATATTACAATGCCAATAACAAACAGGCCGAAACCCAAGTTAAGCATTCCATAAAAAACAATAAGTGGAAATTAAAACAAAGAAATTACCCCAAAAGAAACACTTTTTTAATAGCCTTTTTAGGAGTGCATTTTTTGCTTTGATGTTTATTGGATTTTCATTGGGCGTTGGAACAATTGGTCATCACATTTATTTTGAATTGCCTGGGTAGATAGTTTTTACAATGCCAGTTTGATTTTAACAGCAATGGGCCCCGCAGACAGAGCGCCTAATGATGCGGCAAAAATTTTCGCATCTATTTATTCTATTTACTCGTCCCTCAAAAACTCTGTAAGCCTTGTTATATATTGAGTTTGTTTAAAAATAGTGCGATAAAAGCCTACCGAAAAAAGTAAAAAAGGATTAAAAAAGCGGCAGATGTTTTTAAGTGTAAATTAAACCGTAATGCTGCGCCCGGGATAGAACGAAAAGCCTTGATTAGGGCTTTGTGTAATGTTTGCGCAACGAGGAGACTCCGCTTTTTCTGCGCAGACCCCGCAGTGCGACAAACATAGCAAAGGACAAACAAGCTTGAAG
>JAWXAS010000179.1:0-2999 GCA_034439635.1 Bacteroidota bacterium
AATTGGTTTAACCGGTGCAAGTGGAACGAATGGCGCAACTGGTGCAACTGGCTTACCTGGAACAAATGGAACTAACGGAACAAATGGTGCAACAGGTGCAACGGGTCCAATAGGACCAATAGGTTTAACCGGCGCAAGCGGAACGAATGGCGCAACTGGTGCAACAGGGCTTGCCGGAACTAATGGAACAAATGGTGCAACAGGCGCAACTGGTCCAATTGGTTTAACTGGAGCACCAGGAAGCGCATTGGCATTTGCGGATTTTTTTGCACTTATGCCAGGTGATAATGCAGCAACAATTGCTGTGAGTGCTGCAATTCAATTTCCTCAAACAGGATCAACAAACGGTTCAGGAATAACGGCAATCGGAGGCCCCCTTTTTACACAATTTAAATTAGCGGCAATAGGAATATATATGGTGAACTGGCAAGTGAGTGTGAATGAACCCGGACAACTTGTTATAGGACTTAATGGTATTGAGCTTCCTGCTACTGTAGTTGGTCGTGCGGCAGGAACAACTCAAATAGTTGGCATGAGATTAATCACAACTACAATTGCAAATAGTGTTTTAAGCATCGTTAATCCAACTGGGAATTCAACAGCGCTAACAATAACGCCTTCAGCTGGCGGAGCAAACCCAGTTTCTGCTTCGCTTGTAATTCTTCGCTTACAGTAACAACAGAAAGAATTAGCAATGCACAATCCTTCAAAATAAAACAAAAAGTCCTTCTCGTTACTAACCGGAAGGCTTTTCATTGTTTTATTATGGAAAAAATAATTTAAAGCGGCTCTAAAGCATTCACCACCTCAAACAGATTCTTTTCGGTATTCGGACTCATCATATTCATGCTTTCTTGCCAAGTATAAATAAGGTAATAATGATCCTCAACTTTTGCTTTATATTTAATGGCTTCGTAAGACTTTTTATTTGTTTTTATGTCAGAAAAATATGACTTCTTTTTTTCGAAAGAGAAATTCTTATTCTTGGTTTTATCAAATTTCTCAACGTCAACAAATTTCAAATTGCCTGCCATATCGTGTTTTAACGAATCAAGTCCGCTTATTGTACTTGGATAAACCAATACAATCAGTTTTCCGTCTTTATGTTGTTTGGTGAACATTACACCTGAGCATTTGCATAAATTATTTCCGGCTTCATCCCAAGAAGTTTTACCTCCAAACTCAGAAGGGTTCCATCCTTCAGGCGCGGTATATTTTAATTTAAGTTCTTTTGATTTTACTGTTTGTGCCTGTGCTGCAAAGGTTAATACAAGAGCTAAAGATGTGATCAGGTTCTTCATAATAGAGCGTTTTTAGTGAGTTAAATATAAATAAAAACTAGCATTCCCCCTTAAAATTTTGTACTTTTGTTTGTACCCTGAGTTTTTATAGAGGGGATGTTCTTTGAAGGAAAGTTATTTTATTTTTACGTTGTTGATTCGAACTTCGTACTTCTAATATCGAACTTCCAAATGGGCCCGACCGGTTTTGACAGTGAGCGCATCAAGTAAGTAAGCATGTAGAGCGTTGTAAGACGAGCTCTTAAAACTGAACTTTCAAATTTTTATTCGGCGAAGAGAATTCTTACGCTATGGCTGCTTAATCTAAGATTAAGTGACCTTTGCATCCCAAGGAGCTAAACTGCTCTGCGCCTTGGATCATGCATCATAAATGTGTAGTTTGTTTTAGTAGGGTTATGTGCTAAAACAATATTAGTAACTAAGTTGAAGTTTGGCTTGAACTAACGCCTGGCTTCGATCGAAAATCAAGTTAATTCTAAACGTGTAGAAAGCTTATTTTTTCCTTATTTGGACGAGAGTTCGAATCTCTCCGGGTCCACATAAAAACCCTCTGAATCAATACATTTTAGAGGGTTTTTACTTATAGTAAAAACCCGTCTGTGTTTAAAAAAAGTTGGATATATTTTAATTTACTGCTTCTACAATCTTTGGCTATCTATAGTCAAAATCCAGTTGCGTTTCAAATATCTAGCGAAGAAGGTCTTCCAAATCAAACTATTTACAGCATTATACAAGACAAAAAAGGCTTCATTTGGTTGGGAACTGATGTGGGCATTTTTAAATATGATGGCATAAGATATTATCAATATAAAAATTCAAAACAAAAATCACGTTCTATAACTGGCCTTGTTCAAAATACAAATGGCGACATATATGGCTTTAACTTTAATGGTCAAATTTTTTATGTCAAAAATGATTCTTTGCAATATGTAAACTCTTGGAACAATGGTAATATTTCAAACTTATGTGTTGATTACAACAACAATTTATGGGTATGCTATAGCGGTGGTATTAAAATGCTTTCACAAAAAACAAATAAATGGACGCATTATGACGGGAATTCAAAAAATATCAAATTAAACAATACACATTCTTGTTTTATTGACAACGATCGTTCTTTTTGGTGCCTAACTTCAAATGGACTTATGCAAATTAACAATGGAAAGACGAAGCATTATCCAATTGATTGTTATAAAAACAAAGTTTCAGGGGAATACCAATTAGCTTTTAACAGTAAAAATAAATTTATTTTCAGCACTGTTGGTGGCGAAATATTTAAACTCATCAACGGAATAATATGCTCGTTTTATTCGAAAAACTTAAATTCATTATTAGCTGATAAAAAAATAACCCGTGTTGAAGAAGATAATTCTGACAATTTATGGATATATACTTTTAGCGGCGTAATTATATATAATATCAAGCAAGATAAAAGTGAATTGTTTTTTGAAGATCAATCATTTTCATCTGGCATATGTGATGCAGAAAATACACATTGGCTGAGCACATTACATGATGGGCTTTTGCGAATTCCAGAATTATCTTACAAATTATGGGAAATTAAAAACAACCAAACTATCAATTCAAAAATCCATAAATTGGTTTGCAATAACGCGAGTGTTTTTTTTGCTACTGTTGATGGAAATATAGGCGAAATAAATTATAAAGCGAATTCTACAACTATTATTTCTAACGACA
>JAWXAS010000180.1:0-5814 GCA_034439635.1 Bacteroidota bacterium
AAACAAAAAAGCGACTTAGCCAAGGCAAAAAATAAAGCAGGCGAAGATAGGTGGACTTTAGTTGTAGATTCGATAAATGGAGGTTATTGGAATTCGGCGGAAGGAAAAAGAGTAAAAGCCATGAATGATAAAAAGTCAGGTCAAGCAAAAATTACGCTTGTAAATGATTTATCGGTAGACTTATTATTGTGTCATGGCCAAGGTGTATCTACTAGATTAAAGCCGGGAGAAAAAAGGGAATTTAATTGTTCTGGCGACAAAGTAAAAAAAGGTAAACCACGGGCAAATAACACAACACAGTTTGATGCAACAGACGTAGTTCTGTTAACAGGAGATGGAAGCGGATGCGGAAATACAGTTAAAGCATCGAGTGTAAATAAATAAAAGAAGTATTTATATATTACAACACAAAAGCCACCAGATATTCTGGTGGTTTTTAATTTGATTAATTATTTTTGGCATTTAGCCAGAACGATTAATACAGAAAAGGTCATTAAGTATTAAATGATCTTTTCTATTTTTATTCCAGCAATCAATACATCATCAATTTGTTCAATGCCCATTTTCCAATCACTAAGGGTTTTTTCCAATATAAATTTTTGATCCGCGAGGGGGATGTCTTTTAAGCTCAGCAATAATTCATTCAAGCGGTTGTACATAAATTTTTTTCCTTTGGGCCCACCAAATTGATCGGCATAACCATCGGTATATAAATAAAGATGGTCACCCGGTTTTAGTTGAAGTTTATGCAAAGTAAATTTTTCTTTTCTTTCGCCTTGGCCCACCGGCATTTTATCTTTAGCTAGTTCAACAATGGTTCCATCTGTAATCAATATGGGCTCATTATTGGCAGCGCAATATTCGAGCGAATTGGTTTTTTTATCAAGGCACAAAAGTATTCCATCCATGCCATCTTTTTGTCCTTCGCTGCTAATGGCGTTTATCAAACGCTCGCGTACATAGTCAAAAATCTCGTTGGGCTTTTCGATGTTCTTTTCTTTGATGGCCTCGCTTAAAAACCCCATGTTTAGTAAACTCATGAAGGCTCCGGGAACGCCATGGCCTGTACTATCGCAAATTGCTAAATAAAACTTATGATTGTGCTCGGCGGCCCAATAAAAATCCCCACTCACAATATCTTTAGGATTAAAATAGATGAAATTATTTGGAATGTGTTGATCTATAAAATTCGAATTGGCAATTAATGCCGTTTGAATTCGTTTGGCATAATGAATGGAATCAAGCGTTTCTTTTTGATGGCCCTCCACTATTTCTTTTTGTTTTTGAAGCTCTGCTTTTTGTTCGTGAATTAATAGGTTTTGCTTTTGTGTAACTTTAAAGCGATTGAACATAAAAGCACTAAACAAGCCAACTAGAATCAACCCACCAATGAGTGCGAATTTTTTGGTTTCTTCTTGTTTACGTTCGGCGGAAGCTACTTTTTTCTCTTCTGCGATCATTACACTATCTGCTGTTGCCTTTTTTTCGTACTCAATTTGAAAACCCTTTTTTATAGTCACTCTTTTCGTTTCTTCGTTATAAATGCTATCTTTCATTTGAATATATAATTCATACATCTGCAATGATTCATTTGACTTATTAAGCTTTGAATAAATTCTTTTTAGAATAAATGCAACATCCATAATCCTTTCGGCCGAATTTAATCCTTTGGATATTTTCATTGATGTTAAACCATAGTCAAGTGCTGCTTTCAATTCACCTGAGTTTAACTTGAATTTAGCAAGACTTGAATAAGATTGAGCGATAACGGAAAGGTCATTGGTTTTTTTTCTTATTTCAAGCGCAAGCTCATAATATTGAAGTGCTTTTTTATTTGACTCTTGTTTGCATTCTTGTTTGGATTTTATGCATTCTGGATCACCATAATCTTCGTAAATGCCACCTAATAAATTATATGAGCTTCCTAAAGTGGGATTGCCTATTTCTTTAAAAATGGCAGCCGACCTATGTAAACATTTGATTGCTTTTAAATATCCTTTTTGTCTGCACTTTTCTTTAGAATCTTTGCATTGTGGATCTCCATTTATTTTATAAATAAAAGCCATGTTTAAATAACAGAGACCAATTCCGTTTTGGTCATTTATTTCGGCAGAATACTTTAAAGCTTTTTCATAATATTCTAGCGCCTTTATGAATTCACTTTGACTATCTAAAATAAAAGCAATGTTGTTATATGAGATTGCCATTCCCTTTTTATCATTTATCGCAATCTGCAACTTTAACGCACTATGATAGTACTCAAGAGCCTTTTTAATATTGCCTTGCCGGCGCATTAAATAACCAAGATTGATCAAGGCTGCGGCAGTATTCTCTTTGTCACCAAAATCGGTATGGATCCTTAAGGCTTTTTCGTAATAATCAATTGCTTCACTATCTTTACCAGTACTCATGTTCTGGTAACCAAAATTATTTAGGGCCAACGCATAATAAGTAGAAAAGTATTTTCTTAATTTGGGAGGGCAGGTCTTCAAATTATTTTCAGCCAATCGTGATAATTCATCGTTGTATTGGGGCCAAACATCTTCATTGTCTGCATCTTCAATCAATAAGTTAAGGATCCTACAACGAGCTGTATCTGTGGATGCTTTTTTAAAGATAATTTTTAAAGAATCCGACTTTTGCGCCAAAGAAAAATAGCTTTGAAAAAGAAAAACAATAATCGGTGTAAATATTTTAAAGCTAATTCGCATTTATAGTTTAATCCCTGTTAATAACACATCATCTACTTGTTCAAGAGAGCCTTTCCACTCAGTAAATAACTTTAAAAAATTTTCTTTTTGAGAATTCAATGCTAATTCTTTATTTGAGATGAGGTTTTCACACAATTGTTTATACTTTAATTTTTTTCCCTTCGGCCCACCAAACTGATCAGCAAAGCCATCGGTAAAAGCAAAAAGTATATCGTTCTTTTTTAATTCAATAGAATGCAAAGTAAAAGGCATTTCGTTTTTAACCGATTTTCCAACCGGAATTTTATCAGCTGCTATCTCAATAAATTCTTTATCGCGAATAATAACTAAAGGATTATGCGCGCAACTAGCTTCTAAAATATTTTTATCGAAATCAAAACACATTAAAATGCAATCCATTCCATCATTTCCTCCTTCGCTACTTCCCTCTATCGCTAAACTAGTAATTAAACGCTTACGCACGTGATCTAAAACTAAGTTTGGCTTTTTAATGCCTTTTTCATTAATAGCCTCATTTAAAAAGGAAATATTTAGCAAACTCATAAAGGCACCAGGCACACCATGGCCTGTTGAATCGGCAATAATAAAATAAAATTTTCCGTGCGCTTCGCAGGCCCAATAAAAATCGCCGCTTACAATATCCTTTGGTTTAAATAACACAAAATGTTCAGGAAGATTTTTTTTGAGCATGCTATCGCTAGCTAGTAAGGCGTGTTGAATGCGCTGAGCGTAATTGATGGAATCGAGGATTTCTTTGTTTTTTTCTTCAACTTCATTTATGGTATCACGTAATTTTCCTTCGGCCAATTTCCGTAATATAATTTCTGTGCTAAAAAATCTGTTCCAACCAATAAGGCTTAAAGCAAGGATTATAATCCCAACTGTCATCATTATTGAAGCACCGGGCCAGTGTAATTTTTTAAAAAGATAGCCAAGGATAAGTGCACTTATACTTATAAGGTCGCCAACCGAAAGTAAATAGGCATGCCACACTTTGCGCGTATATTGTTTCCATTTTTCAATACGGTTTTTGGTTAGAAGCGGCAGATATGTAAAGGATAAATAACAACTTGTGCATACGGCTAAAATTGAGACGCCAGCAATGTGCATATTTGCACCAACAACAATAAGCACACAGAATGCAATTCCAACTATGAGAAGAATGCGCGCCTGTTTTATTCTTTTTTCATAACTGCTATCGAAGAACAAAAACGAAACACCAAGGAAGAAAAACACCAAGCCAACCAAAAGAATAAAATAGTGTAGTGGGTTCTTTTGGTTGTTAGTTACGGTTATTGTTCCTAAGGAAATAAGTGCCAGGCCCAACAAAACGAAAACAAAACCTATTTTTTTCATACTCATATTCAGCAATTTACGTCAAATATAGAAATTTTCTATAAGTAGAACATCAATGCATAAGAAAACTATGTATCTTTGTTCTATGTATTAACTTATACCTTATAGATCATGTATTCATCAGAATTAATAAAAGGCACATTAAAGACCATCATTTTAAAGTTGCTTAAAGAGAACAAACGCATGTACGGTTACGAAATTACACAAAAAGTAAAAGATTTAACTGGAAATAAAATTCAATTAACCGAAGGCGCGTTATACCCATCCTTACACGCTTTGGAAGCAGAGGGAATTTTAACAACCGAAACAGAATTTATTGGCAAGCGCGTTCGTAAATATTATACCCTTAGTGAAGAAGGAAAAAAACGTAGCGATGAAAAAATAAACGAGTTTGCCGATTTTATGAATACGATGAGGGCTTTATTAAACATCGACCCACAATCGGTTTAATGTAATTTGTTTGAATTCAAAACAAAAATAGAACATGTACCAACTCAAGGATAGACATATTGATTTTATTCTTAACGACATTAGTGCACGTGGCGTTACGATAGAGGACCTGCAGTATAACCTCTTAGATCATATATGTTGCATCATTGAAAAAAATCTCGAAGAAAATGGAGACTTCGAGAACTTCTATAAACGAACGGTTCAATCTTTTTTTAAGAACGACCTCAAAGAAATAGAAGATGAAACAATATCTCTTGTAATTTTTAAACACTATTATACCATGAAAAAAATAATGTTAGTTAGCGGAACAGTTTCCGCAGCGTTTTTAACCATTGGCCTTGCATTTAAATTTATGCATTGGCCGGGTGCAGGAATGTGCATTGTACTAAGTATTGGCCTTTTAAGTTTGCTTTTTTTACCTTTAATGTTCATTTTAAAAATAAAAGAGAAGAAAGAAACAAAAGACAAACTTACAATTGCGTTTGGTGCCTTTGCCGGAATACTTATAAGTTTAGGTACTTTATTTAAAGTAATGCATTGGCCATATGCGAATATGATGATGACGAGTTCATTATTCATTACGCTTCTTTTGTTCCTTCCATTTTACTTCTTCAGTGGCGTTCGTAATCCTGAAACAAAAGTAAATACCATTGTGAGTTCTATTTTAATTTTATCAGCCTGTGGATTATTGTTAACGTTAATGCGTTCACCAAAATCGTCGCAAATGCGCGAACGTATAATGACCGAAGATTATTTGCGCAGCCAAGAGATTTTTAATACAGCATATGCGCAACTGGATAACGCGAAGATAGACTCTGCCAAGCCTGAGTGGAGCAACATAGGAAAGAACATCATTTCTATTTGTGAAGAAATGAAATCAAAGATCGTTGTTAGAGAAACAGGCACTAAAGATCTCGCGAAAGAATTTGCCACTAGCGAAATTGTTATTGGCGACAATCAAGTGATAGATAATTTTGAACAAACACAAATGGCAACAATAGCTGAAAAATTGAAAACCGAAATAAAAAAATATAATTCAGCCGTTAAAGAAGGCGAAAAATTATATGAGACAGGAATGTTCTACGATTTTCAAAATGGAGGAAAAATGCAAGCCTTTAGTAATTTTAATGCACTCGAACAATTAACGCGTTTACAAATGTTAGTGCTAAATAACGAAAGGGGTTTGGTGACTTGTAACTAGTCGTCCCTCAAAAACTCTGTAAGCCTTGTTATTATTGAGTTTGTTTAAAAATAGTGCGATAAAAATCTACCGAAAAAAGTAAAAAAAGGGATTAAA
>JAWXAS010000181.1:0-7348 GCA_034439635.1 Bacteroidota bacterium
AAAAACAATTATCATGAAATCTATTTTTAAACTAACGATCATATTAATTTTAATTTGTCACTCACAATTTTATTCACAGTCAAATTCTAAAGAATATCGTTTAAAGGTGACAAAAAATTCTAAAGGACTTAGTTTAAAGGTAAAAGATTTAAAAGCTGTTGAAAAAAACGGCAAGACGAGCTGGACTGTTAAAGCTATAATTACTAATAATTTTCGTGATACCTTATTCTATTTCATCGACTCTGACTGTCAATCTGCTAATTTCCTAATTTATTCAAAGAGTGACACTACATCATTAATTGCAGGCTGCGAAAATACAGCTACTATCAGAAAACCAATTGTAATAGCACTTCCTCCTAAAGGACAACAAACTGTCGATCTAGAAATCAACGCTAAAAGGCTTGTGACATCTTCCATTAAATTTAGTGTTGGTTTAAGTATTTATAAAGCCAAAAATATGGACGAGCGCAGGCCTCCTTTCGATATAATGCGACTTGAAGGAAGAGAAATATGGCTTGTATCTAACCGAATTAAAACATGAACACCAGTTAGTAAGGCCTTCCAAAGTAAAAAATGAAAAGAAACAAAACTAAAAAAAGCGCTATATGATGACGACTTTTTTTGCGATCGTTTTTGTATAAACACAGTCCAATAAATGATTCTTCTTTTTTCAGAACCTACTGACATTTCTTCCACGAAAATAATTGAGTGGTTGTTAAAATTTAAACAGAAAATTGTGATAGTTAACAAAAACGAGAGCAACTTTATCGATGTAGACTATTTGGATGAAAAAAAATTGAAAATAAACATAAACGGCACAATTATAAATATAAATGAAATAACATCTGTCTATTACAGAAGAGCTGGCAAACTATCAAAGTTACAATCTCTTTTAAAAAGTAATTCAAGCCTCAAACTAAACGCAAAACAAAAATGCTTCATTCCTTTTTTAGTAAGCAATGAAATAACAAAAGGCGAAATTCTATCAAAGCATCTTAATGAGAAAAGAGTTTTCGGGACAGAAAATATAAGTAGAACAAACAAATATTTGGCTTTAATGGTAGCAAAAAAGGTTGGCCTTGATACCCCTGAAACAATTATGACTAGATCAAAGGAGGTTCTTGGTCAGTTTGACCTCATTGAAAAAACTACTAACGCAGGGATTTATAAAAAAATAAGCAGATGGCTAAAAGCAAAGTAAATATTGTAAAACTGAACCTTCCTTTAACTTTGGAGAAAGCATCACTTTACAAAATAGAAATCAAACGAAAAAAGAGAAAACAGAAATCTTTGAAAAGACCATAATTTTAATTAATTTACTTACAAAATTAATAAATATGCGATCGTTTTTAACCTTATTATTTGGAGTAGCTTTTTTAAGTTCTTTTGCCCAGTTTTCGGGTTCAGTTGAGTTTAAGTATTATGCCCTTAAAGACACGACCTTAAATACATATTGGGTTAAAGACAAGAAGATCAGACTTGACCAATATGCCAAGAAAAACAATACTATAGAAGGAAGTTTTATTTTTGATCTGGATGCAAATACCATCAAATTTGTGAACCCAAAACGTAAAGTTTGGGGTGATCAAAAAAGCGAGATCCCTCCTGTAATGAAAGGTAAATGCGATATCTCAAAAGGTAAGGGCAAAACTATTAATGGTGTAAAATGCAATGAGTACGTTGTAAAAAATACCGAAGAAAACACGGTGATCACTTATTACATCACTTCCGAGAATTACGATTTCTTTATTCCTATGATGGAGTTATGGAACCGTAAGGATAAACAAAGCATTTATTTTGGAAAGATCAAAGGTCTTTCAAAAGGATCTATGCCTGTAATGAGCGAAGAAAGACAAATTTCTGATAATAAAATGATCTCGAAATTAGAGATCACCAAAATTAATAAAGGTGATGTGGAGCAATCAAAATTCGATAATAATTGAAGAGGAACCACTGAGATCAATGGAACCAATGATTCATCTGTTTCAGGAATTTCGATCACCCCCGCTGCCGCGCGAATCCCTTCGCGTGGTATTACAATAACAGTATCTCACCTATAAACACCGCAGCTGGTCGGGACATCTGTCGCGAACCAACAGTTAGAGGTAATTTTGTGAGTTAGCTAGTTTATGCTAAAACAAAATCAAATTTTTAATTATCTTCAAATCATGAGCAGAAATTATAAATTTCATAATCCCGAATTGTTTATTTTGTTGTAATTGCTGTTAAATGATTCAATATACCACGCGAAGGGATTCGCGCGGTAGCGGGGGGGAATTGAGACTTATAAAGATTGCGAATTCCGGTATATGTGCACAGACTGTCGAGCTTATGTCGAAGACCCTAATGACAATCTTTCAAAGCCTTGAAATGCGGATATGATCCGTATACAGGTAAATGGGAAGAGTGGAGTACTAATCCTTTAAAGAAAACCGCTATGAAACACTACGGTTTTGATACACTTCTTTCTATTAGTTAAGACAGGACGCTCGAAATCTAATGGATAAATCAATAAAAATTATTCTATTTCTTTTTTAATTTATAAGACTGATCTAAGGAATCTTCGCAATCAAGGCGAATAATGCCATCATTCATAATAATGCACTTTGCAATATTTGTTACACGGGACTCAATTGTTGACGCTGGGTTAGGCTCGTAATATATTACAAAGTAATTTGCCTTTTCGTTTTTTACATAATAAATGCCATCTTTTGCAGAAATAGACTTAATATTTTGTTTAGGAATACGATATACGGCGCCTTCGTTAGGCCAGTATTTTAAGCATCTACCATTAATGTAGATTTTCGTAAGAATTGACTCTTTGTTTTTTGGATTCAAAAAAGAAATAAAAATGCTGTCTTTTAGGGTGGTGTCTAATGCTTCCTCTCCATCTAGAGTTCTATAGAGACTTGGATTTGTTATGTAATCAAAAAGTATCAACGTGTCTTTCAGAGTTTTCCATTTTCCTTCATGGAGTTCCTTATGAGATTTGTCCGAATATTCATATTTAAAAGTGGCATCTTCCCGGAGTGATAAAGTTTCATTAAAATACTCAAGACAACAATTTTGATAATAGACACAAATAATTTTAGCTTTAGAGAATTTCTTTTCTTGAATTTTTTTTACTTCAATTAATTCTATAACTAATTTTGTTCCATTAATATTATTGTATTCAAGTTTTACAAATCCATACTTAGAGTTGTAGTAACTTTTTAAACTTGTTTTCATGAGTTTGTTGTTAAACTCCGAAGTTGCCACGCCATTAATTACTTTGCAATCTATTTTTCCTAACAAAGTATTAAGAGTTTCATCCTTTCCTCTAATGTACTCACAATTTATCACGATCTCTTCTCTCGAATCTATCCATCTCGAATCAAGGTAATGTGAGCCACCAATCTCTAACTTCCAAGTCCAATGCTTAATTATTTCATCAATAGAATGGAAAAGGGTTAAGCTCCAGTATTTTGAAAGTATAACTCCTAGGGGGATGTAGCCATAGGTTTTTATTATTATCTATAACACCAGTTATTTCCTCTCCTCCCAACGTGCTGAATGCTTCAGTTTTTCCGCTCTTATCAAGATAATCATAACAAATTATCGTCTGAGTATATGAACTATCTAATGGAAAGTTTAAAGCTAATCTATCATTAACAGTAAGTTTAATTTTATCAATTCCCCTCTCATCAATGTTTCGATAGTCAATCAGATTCATAGGGTTGTTTTCGGTAAAGGCATCAGACTTCAGAAATTTCTTTTTTCCGCCCAAATTATCTATATAATAATAATCATATATAAAAGTGCAATTCGATTTGTATGAAATATTATCTTTTGTATATTTACCAAACGAGTTATCCGTATAATTTGGTTTTTCATAAAAAAGTCCATCTTCAAAAAGAAGTTCCTGTGAAAAATAATTATTCTTTAATAGTAAAATAAACAAATAAATAACTCGTTTGCCGTCTTTCCTGTCATGATAAATAAACCTCCTTGTTCATCATTAAACTAATAAATATCTAACAATAAAGTATCTTTTATCTGAGTTATTTTAACAATTATTAATAATCTTTAGGCTCAAAAGCAAATTCATAATTTTGAGTATGATAGCTATTAACCCAATTCTTATTAATATTATCAAACAGTATTCCATTAAAGGGGGGCTTATTTTCGGATTTTTTCAGGACCATTTTGTGTGTGGCTTGTGTGTTTGCTAATCCGTAATGTAATTCTATTTTCTATTTACGGTTAAAGCTTAACTTGGTTTAAACCCCCTTAAACTCCTTTTTCAAATAAAACGCTGTGCTATTGTTTTTTTCTTTTATGAATTGCTCGGGCGTCCCTTGGAATAAAATTTCGCCACCATTTTTTCCACCTTCAGGACCCAAATCAATGATCCAATCGGCCATTTTAATAATATCCATATTATGCTCTATCACCAAAACAGTATTTCCGCTCTCAACCAAACGATTCAACACATCCAATAAAATGCGAATATCCTCAAAATGCAAACCTGTGGTTGGTTCGTCTAAAATATAAAATGTATTACCGGTATCTTTCTTGCTTAATTCGGTAGCCAGTTTTACACGCTGTGCCTCTCCTCCACTTAAGGTTGTGGCTTGTTGGCCAAGCGTAATGTATCCCAATCCAACATCATTTAATGTTTTTAAATGGCGAAAGATGGAAGGAATGTGCTGGAAGAATTCGCAAGATTGTTCAATAGTCATATTAAGTACATCGCTGATTGATTTTCCTTTATAGCGTACTTCTAATGTCTCTCGGTTATAGCGTTTTGAATTACAATCATCACAATTCACATAAACATTAGGCAAAAAATTCATTTCAATTGTTTTTATACCCGCTCCACCGCAAGCTTCGCATCTACCACCTTTTACATTAAATGAAAAACGGCCCGGTTGATAGCCTCTTATTTTCGCTTCCGGAATTTCAGCAAATAATCTGCGGATCTCATCAAACACTTTTGTATAGGTGGCAGGATTACTTCGTGGCGTTCTTCCAATTGGACTTTGATCAATGTCAATTACCTTATCAATATTCTCAATTCCCGAAATAGATTTATAAGAAAGCGGTTTTTTTTCTGAATTATAAAAGTGGGCAGATAGAATTGGATACAAGGTTTCGTTGATCAAAGTACTTTTTCCGCTTCCACTTACACCGGTTACAACTATAAAATTACCAAGAGGAATATCGAGCGAAACATTTTTTAAATTATTTCCGGTAGCATTATTTAAACTTATTTTTTTACTATTACCTTTACGACGTTGTTTTGGGATGGCAATCTCTTTTTTGCCATTAATGTATTGCGCTGTTACAGTATTTTGCTTGAGCATATCTTTTGGCGTACCTGCGGCCACTAATCGTCCTCCATGCACACCTGCACCGGGGCCAATATCAATTACATAATCGCTTTCTACGATCATATCTTTATCATGCTCTACCACAATGATAGAATTTCCAATGTCGCGTAAGTTTTTTAGTGCGGTTATTAATCGTGCATTATCGCGTTGATGCAAACCTATACTTGGTTCATCTAAAATATATAATACACCCACTAATTGCGAACCAATTTGCGTTGCTAAACGAATCCGTTGCGCTTCTCCTCCACTCAAACTCCTGGAAGAGCGGTTAAGTGTTACATAACTTAAACCAACCTCCAATAAAAAACCAATACGTGTTCTTATCTCCTTTAAAACCTCTTTAGCAATAACATTTTGCTGTTTACTTAATTTCTTTTCTACATTTTCAAACCACTCTGCCAAAAAAACAATATCCATGTTAGAAAGCTCAGCTATGTTTTTATCGGCGATCTTAAAGTATAAAGCATCTTTTTTTAAACGTGTGCCATTGCATTGTGCACATTTCACTTTATTGGTAAACCCTTCTACCCAACGTGAAATGGCAGGACTATCATCTTCATCGGCCTGCTTAGAAATAAAATTTGCTATACCCTCAAATGTTGAATTATATTCACCTGTATCGGTTACTACATGAATGAGTTCTTCTGTTCCATACAATAATACACCAACTGCTTCGTCCGATAATTCTTCAAAAGGCATTTCCAAGTCAAAATCAAAACGTTTTCCTATAGCTTCCATTTGCGTGAAGATCCAATTCTTTTTAAACGCACCAATGGGAGCAATAGCTCCTTTTTTTATAGAAAGTTTTGAATTTGGCACAATTTTTTTAATGTCAATTTCCGAAACTTCACCTAAACCAATACATTTTGAACAAGCGCCGTATGGTGAGTTGAACGAAAATGAATTTGGAGCGGGTTCGTCGTAGGAAATACCAGAGCTTGGGCACATTAACGAACGACTAAAGAAACGCACTTTGGAAACGGTAGGTTTTGCAGTTTTTGTGGTTCTCTTTTTTTCTGAAAGATCAGCTTCTTGAACCATTATAGTTCCTTTGCCTTGCTTCATTGCGGTTTGCAAAGATTGATACAAACGCGCACGAATATCTTTTGTTATCTCCAAGCGATCGATCACCAATTCAATATCATGAATTTTATAACGATCCACCTGCATTTTGGCCACTATGTCTTTTATTTCACCATCTACTCGAATTTTTGTGAATCCTTTTTTGCGAACATCTTCAAACAATTCGCGGTAATGACCTTTACGTCCTTTTACAATAGGTGCTAATAATAATATGTGCTTGGTTTTATATTCCTCCAAAATAAGATCAACAATTTGATCATCGCTATACCTCACCATTTTTTCGCCGGTAACATACGAATAACCTTCGCCGGCACGAGCATATAATAAGCGAATAAAATCATAGATCTCGGTAATTGTTCCTACGGTAGAGCGTGGATTTTTATTTACCGTTTTTTGTTCGATAGAAATTACAGGACTTAATCCTGTGATCTTATCTACATCTGGTCTTTCTAGCGTTCCTAAAAACTGGCGTGCATACGAAGAAAAACTTTCAATATAACGACGCTGACCTTCTGCATAAATGGTATCAAATGCTAATGAGGATTTTCCACTTCCACTTAATCCGGTAATGCAAACTAGTTTATTTCTTGGAATGGTTAACGAAATATCTTTTAGATTGTTGGCACGCGCACCAATCACTTCTATCACTTCATCGTCGAGCAATTCCTCTTCTTCTCTTAGTTCAGTTTCAAATTCCTTCTTAGGCATTTTGGAGCTTCAATTTTACCTAGCAAAGTTAAAGAAACTTTGAGATCAAACCCTTTATTTTATAATAAGAAATGTGGATTGTTAATTAGTCGAGCCTCCAAAAGTATTTTTTATTATTTGGGCGCCTTATCGGGCTATCACTTCAAGCTTGTTTGTCCTTTGCTATGTTTGTCGCACTGCGGGGT
>JAWXAS010000182.1:0-50225 GCA_034439635.1 Bacteroidota bacterium
ATACCAAGCGGAATGGTGTTCCCTTTCGAAAACAAACTGACTCTTATTTTTTGAATGGCTGATTTCATTTTTTAAACCCGGCCCAGGAGGGGGAATTGTAACTCCCACTTTCTTATTTCCTGCCAGCTTAATTTCCCGAGCAATTTCGCAATCGCAAAAAACTGTATCAAATTTGGATTTTTGACCAAATAAGGAAAAACTCAAAATTACAAAGAAAAGCAGTCGCATAACTACCATAACGAATTAAAAGAAACAAGTTACGAAAATAAAATCTACTCTTCTTCTTTAGCCCCTAACGAAATCTTCATTTGTTTAGGATACCCATTAATATTTAATTTAATAGCTTTTGCTTTTGAACCTTCCTCGCCCATGTTAATCGGAATAAAATCCTTTTTGCGCGATTTAAAATTACTCCAGGGGATGCGAACATTAAAATTAGATATGCCTTTAAAAGAATACACGCCATCTACATACAAATTAATCACATTTGAGGCCAATTCCAAATTTGATAGGCGAATTTTATCTCCCTCCAAAATTAGCGTCTCTTGAATTTCAGTGAAAATAATATCCTTAAAGTTTCGCTTTCTAAATATAAAATTAGATACATTTTGAAGCGGCTCATAATCCAACAAATGTCCATCCTTTAACCGCACGTTAATATTACCATAGGCGCTATTCTTTTCAAATTCGAATTGTGGCGTTAGCTTTAACCCTAATTTGGCATCAACATCAATAGTGCCTTGCAAATTTTCGGCCTTGATCCCTGTCTGACCAAAATTTTCGAACTGATCGAACAGCAAATTTACATCTGCATTTTTTACACTCACTTCTGCTTTCATTGTGCTAAAATTTTCCATCTTTCCTTTTAATGCAAAACGGCCTTTTTCTAGATTGAATGAGAGATCCTTTATCTCGAGGTCATCATTTTGATAGTGGAGATCCGCGTTTACATTTGTTCCTTTTACTTTTCGCACAATACTGTTTTTAATTTGCAATTGGATCTTGAATTCGAAATCGGTTTGCTTAATAAGTTTTACTTTTCTCCCCAAATTTGGCTTAGATACTTTTTTGGTAATGTCGTGTTTTGCCAATAAAAAAGGGGATAAATCAAAAGAATTGGAACTTGCTCTAAGGTTTGCTCTAAATCCTTTTGAAACACCACAAATATAATCTGCAAAATCCAACGCAGTTCCGCTCACCAAAAAATCGCCTCCATTTGTGTTAATCCTAATAGCCTTGCACTTCAAAGTATCGTTATTGATAGTGGCCTTCCCGTTTAATTTTAATGGAAACGAACCGTCAGGCTGATACGTGATATTTTTAAAAGTCAACTTTGCATTTAAATTCGTGGAGTCGCCTAAAAAATCGTTTCTATTTACATATTTCATGGCGCCGCTGTAATATACATCCGCTTCCAAAATGCCTATCAATTGGATATCGATAGGTGTGCTGTTGTTTATTTGTTGTCCATCCCCTCTTAATTTACAGTTGATTCGCAATCTCGGGTCTACAAAATTCTCAATCTCTCCATTACCCGTAAAAGGAACATTGTATATTTTCCCTTGTAAACTATCAATAATGATCTTGGCCTTCGACAATTCAGGCTCCTTATCGTTTCCCTTAAAACAAACTATTTTCATATCAAAATTTACATCGCTAAACGGCACTTTACTATCGCCAACAAAAACAGAATTATTTTTTGTTTTTATTTTGATGAACATCTCTGGATCTTCCTCTTTGTTTAACGAAACGACTAAAAGAGCATTTGCATCTAAACCTTTTGTAACGTTAATTTCTCTTAATCTGGTGCGAATATTATTATTAAGCAATCGCAACGTTCTTTCGTAATTTAAATTAGTGCCAATAAATCGTAATGCCAGTTTTTCATTTTTAGCATCCAAACAGGCATTTATTATAAAGGATTGATTCTCCATTTGAATCGTAGAATTACTACCCACGAACATCGTTTTCAGATCAGGATAATAGGTCATATTTATATTTATATCGGCCCGCGCATTCTTTAAAAAAGGTCCTTTTTTTGGTTTAAATAAGAGCTCACTTATCAAAACACGGCCACTAAGGGTGGCCGAGTAATTAATGAAATTCTTTTTCACGCTGAGGGCATTACTCACCAAACGTACTTCAATATGTTTATTTTGTTGGTGGTTTGTATAATTAAAAAGTACGTTAACTATTTTTACTTTTTTAATGTCAAATTCTAACATCGACTTTGCACCCTTTTTTTGTCGTGACTTGATTAGGCAATTACTTTCTCCATTCACGTCTTTAATTATATTTATTTTAGAGTTATAGATTGAAATATATTTCAATTTCATCTGTTTCCTTATCAATTTAAGAATATCAAACGAAAAATCAATTGATGCTGCTTCAAGAATTGGTGTTTTATTTTTTGCATTAAGCTCGCTTACTACTTTAACATCGTTAAACACAATTGTTGCATTGGGCCAATCGGCAATAACGGAAACTCCTACATTGCCGGCGTTAACATCTAAACCATAACCGTCTTTAATATATTCAATAATACTAGCTTTGATCTCATCCTTATAAAATGGCAAAAGAATCATGGCAGTTATGATCGGAAGGAAAATAACAAGAATGATGACCAGAGATATACGTTTGATAATACGGTTAAAATTCATTTGGCCTTAGAATATGATTAAAAGATAATTAGAAAGCATTGAACTTATAAAGATGGGTCCATTGATCCAAAATAATGTTACATAATTCCATAAAAAAATTGCAAAATTTCTTATTAAATTAGGTAAAGTATCTACTTTGCGACGATATTGCAATTACAATTAATTCCTTGGATGTTTACCTGAACTCCTTTTGGGATACGAATAATCAGGGTGATTAATTTGTGAAAAAATTAGAATTGCTTTCGAGCTTTATGTTCAGCAACGCATTCTTCAACGAAGGAATCGTTTACACTCTTCTAAAAAAATTAAGGAAATTAGTTTTAAATGATTTTTTTAGGTGGTACTCGCTCATGGAATCTATTTATCAAACGCCGATTTAAAGAATCGTTTCATCTTCTCTTATTTGTAAAATTTTACAGAAACTACAAACCCAACAGTATTTCTTCAGGTAATTTACCACCAAACATCATTCTGCTTGGGTTTTCCAGCATCTCTTTTACTTTAACTAAAAAACCCACACTTTCTTTTCCATCAATAATGCGATGATCATAGCTTAAGGCAACGTACATCATTGGACGAATAACAACTTGCCCGTTAACTGCCATCGGTCTATCAACCACATTATGCATGCCTAAAATTGCACTTTGAGGTGGATTAATAATTGGGGTACTCATCATACTGCCAAAAACACCACCGTTAGTAATGGTAAATGTTCCACCTTCCATATCAGGTATTCCTAATTTTCCATCACGCGCTTTAATTGCTAATTCTTTTATTCCTTTTTCAATTTCGGCTAAACTCATTAGCTCTGCATTTCTTAATACAGGAACCATTAATCCTTTTGGTGCACTTACAGCAATTCCAATATCGCAATATCTATTGTATACAATTTCTTCGCCATCAATCATTCCATTTACTGCAGGATAATGATATAAGGCTTCGCAAACTGCTTTTGTAAAAAAGCTCATAAAGCCAATGTTGCTTCCGTACACTTCTTTAAATTTATCTTTGTAACGCGCTCTAATATCATAAATGGCGCTCATGTCAACTTCATTAAACGTAGTTAACATAGCGGTTTCATTTTTAACGCTTACCAGCCTACGAGCAACTACCTTGCGCAAGTTGGTCATTTTACTTCTTTCCTGAACGCGATCACCTTTCCAAGTATTACTTAAAACACTTTGCACATTTGGCAATCCGTTTGATAAAGCAGCTAATACATCTTGCTTGGTTATGCGTCCATCTTTTCCGCTTCCATTTAATTGTTTATTTGCAATACTATTCTCAGCCATTATTTTAGCGGCCGCAATACTTGGTGTACCAGTTGCATACGTAGAATTTGATTTTCCGAGCACTGAGCTTGTCGAAGTGTCCTTTTTTTCTTCAACCTTTTTCTCGAGCGCTGAGCTTGTTGAAATGTCAACTTTAGCTTCTGTTTTTGCTTTTGGCTCAGGTTTAAAAGACGTATCTACTTTTACAACTACTTGCCCTACTTTTACAGTATCACCTTCGGCAGCTAATAATTCTATTTTACCCGATTCTTCTGCATTTAGCGTTAAGGTTGCTTTGTCAGAATCTATTTCTGCAAGCACTTCGTCTTTTTCAACTACATCGCCGCTTTGTTTTATCCAACGTGCAATAACTACTTCTGTAATTGATTCGCCCGGACTTGGTACTTTTAATTCTACTATTGCCATAATTATATTTATGAATTATGATCTCTGAATTATGAGTTCAAAGATCGAATTATTTTATTTTACCAGTATTTTTAAGAAAATGTTTTGCATGATCTCTTCGTTTTCGGCCGCGTGGCGTTTTGCAAAACCTGTTGCAGGACTTGCCGAAGCTGTTCTGCCAAAATATTTCAAATTTAATCCACGCATGTTTGCGTCAACAAAACGCCAAGGTCCCATGTTCTCAGGTTCTTCCTGAATAAACATATGCTCTCTTGCGTTTTCATATTTTGCTAAAATAGCAGCTACCTGTTTTTGAGGGAAAGGATACAACTGCTCCAAACGAACAAACGCAATATCATTAGCTCCTTCTTTTTCTCTGCGTTCAATTAAATCGTAATAAATTTTTCCTGAACAAAATGCAACTCGCGTTACTTTTTTAAGGTCGGTCATTGGATCGTCTAATACCTCGCGGAAACTAATATCAGTAAAATCTTTTAAACTACTTACGCAACTTGGGTACCGCAATAATTTTTTTGGAGTAAAGCAAATTAATGGTTTTCTAAAATCTCTTTTTAATTGGCGGCGTAATGCATGAAACTGTTGAGCAGGTGTTGTAGCATTAATAATTTGCATATTATTTTCGGCGCACATTTGTAAAAAGCGTTCTATGCGGGCGCTCGAGTGCTCGGGCCCTTGCCCTTCATAACCATGCGGCAACAACATAACCAAACCATTCATCCTTCTCCATTTGTATTCAGAAGAAGATAAGTATTGGTCGATAATAATTTGTGCCCCATTAAAAAAGTCGCCAAACTGAGCTTCCCATATTGTAAGCGTATTAGGCGAAGCATAAGCATAACCATATTCAAAACCTAATACGGCATATTCACTTAAAAGCGAATTATAAATTTCCAACTTTCCCTTGGCTCCTAAATGATTTAAAGGGATGTGTTCTTCTTCACTATCTTCTACTTTAACAACAGCGTGTCGGTGCGAAAAAGTTCCGCGCTCTACATCTTGTCCACTAAAACGTACATTATGTCCTTCGTTCATTAAAGAGGCATACGCTAACAACTCGCCCATTGCCCAATCATAGGCATCGTTTTTAATCATATTTTGGCGGTCACCAAATAACTTTTCTATCTTATTAAAGAACTTTTTCTCTTTAGGGAGTTCGGTACTTTTTTTAGCGAGTTCTAAAAATACTTTTTTATCAATAGCTGTTTCAGGTGATTGATCAAAATCACTTGCTTTGGCCATTTGCACACCTTTCCATTGGCCTTGCAAATAAGAAGTTACTTTTGCTTTCTCTACTTTTTTTGCAGCATCTAAGTTCTTCTCCAGATCATCTTTAATTGCTTTTTCGATTGTACTAATCTCATCTGCAGTGAACGATCCTTCTTCTATCAGTTTTTTTGCGTAAATCTCTTTTGGATTCGGATGTTTTGCAATTTCTTTGTAAAGCAAAGGTTGTGTAAAACGAGGCTCATCTCCTTCATTATGTCCATATTTACGGTAACACAAAATATCAATAAAAACATCTTTTCTAAAATTCATACGGTATTCCATGGCCATTTTTGCAACCAAGGTCAAAGCCTCAACATCATCTCCATTCACATGAAATATTGGCGCTTTGGTAATTTTTGCAACATCTGTGCAATAGGTACTTGATCGCGCATCGATGTAATTAGTCGTAAAACCAACTTGATTATTGATCACAAAATGAATAGTACCTCCAACTTTATATCCATCTAAATGGGCCATCTGCACCACTTCGTAAACAATACCTTGTCCAGCAATTGCAGCATCACCATGTATTACTATTGGGCAAACTTTTCTGTGATTCCCTTGGTAACGGCCATCAATTTTTGCGCGGGTAATTCCTTCAACAACAGGCGCCACTGTTTCGAGATGCGATGGATTTGGCGTTAATGAAATATGAACTTTTTTTCCCGACTCGCTTACTACATCACTGCTATAACCCATGTGATATTTCACATCACCATCAAATAACCCATCTTCACTTGGGCGACCTTCAAACTCCGTAAAAATATCTACAGTTGGTTTATTCATAATGTTGGCCAACACATTTAAACGGCCGCGATGCGCCATGCCAATTACATAATCTTCAATTCCAAGTTCAGCCCCATGTTCCATCAAAGAACTCATCGCAGGTAGAAAAGCTTCTGCGCCTTCCAACGAAAAACGTTTTTGTCCAACAAATTTAGTCGCTAAAAAATTTTCGAAGGTCACTGCTTCTGTAACCTTTCTTAAAATTGTAAGTTTTTGTTCTTTAGAAAAATGGGGTATATTCTTCGATATCTCCATGCGTTCCTGCAACCACGAAAGCATATTGGGGTTACGAATGAAGGTATATTCTGCACCTATACTCTCACAATACGTTTGTTGTAAATGGGCAATAATATCTTTTAATTTAGCGGGGCCAATTTCAATTTCGATTCCTGCTTGAAATACAGTTTCAAGATCTTTTTCTTCAAGGTCGAATATATCTATACCTAAACCGGGTTTATACTTACGCCGCGCTCTAACGGGATTTGTTTTTGTGAATAGATGTCCGCGCGAACGGTAACCATTAATGAGATTAAGTACTGCAAACTCCTTGCTTACATTATCATGAAATTTTTTATCTGGAGAGCCTGACGGCTTAGCCTCTGAATAATCTGCTCGAGCAAATTCAAAACCCTTAAAAAAATCTTGCCAAGTTTTATCTACCGAATTTGGGTCTTTTACAAACTGCGAAAACAGTTCTTCTATAGCGTTCACATCGCTGGTTCCTAAATATGAAAATTTATCCATTTTGTAAATTTATACAACCTTCAAATTTAACAAAATTAAACCTATAAACCCTATTTTTACCTTACATTTGTAATGATGATCCATCGAACAGTAAAATTTAGTGTTTTTCTAGTGTTTTTAATGCTTTTAGGGCATTTGAGTGCTCAAAACACAAACCAAGTTAAGGTAGATCAATTGATTGAAAAGAAAGCTGAATATCATAAGCTTACAAATGGAGAAATGGATGGATACAGGATAAAGATTCATTTTGGAGCAGATAAAGAAGCCGCAAGAAATATTAGAGCCAAATTTTCAGCTAAATTTTCGGAATATTCTACATACGAAGATTATCAGCAACCTTATTTTGTAGTTTTGGTAGGCGATTTTAAAACCAAGCTCGAGGCTTTTGAAGCTTTGAAAAAAATTCAAGTTGAATTTAATGCCTTTATTGTAAAAGGAAAAATTCGCGCAAAATTTTAAATGGAGAGGTCGTTTAAAGTTTATATAATTATTTTGTTATGTATATTTTTGCCTGCGACTTCGTTAATTTTTTCGCCGAATATGCCCGATTTCGACTTCAAAAATTGCCTGGTCTCGGCTAAAAATAAACTTTAACAATTCTAAAATATAAACTTTAAACAATCTTTTTTTTTATGGAAAACAAGGTAAAGGAATTCAACGATTACCGTGCAAAAATGAATGAGGTGATTCTCGGAAAAGACAATTTGGTAATAAAACGTTTATTTAATTTAGATACACAAACCTATAGCAAAGGTGCGCTCAATGTAAAAACAAAAGAAATGTTAGGGCTTGTTGCCAGCATGGTTTTACGTTGTGATGATTGCATTAAATACCATTTAGAAAAGTGTCATCAACAAGGTTGCACTACCGAAGAAGTGTACGAAATTTTTGCAGTTGCTAATATTGTTGGCGGAACAATTGTTATTCCTCATACAAGAAGAGGTGCTGAGTTTTGGGAAGAGCTAATGAAGGGTTAGTTTTTTAAACACAGAGACGCCAAGACACGGTAGAACAAAACAACATGATTCATTACTAAGATGCTCTAACCTCGTCTTAGTGGTCAAATAAATCTTGGTTATATAAAAAATCAGATCTCCAAAAACCTACTTCTAAATTTTGGTTCTATCATAGCGCAGTTAGTTGTTTTTCCATGCATTTTGTAACGACGCTTGGCAATGTAATCGTACACCAAATTTCTTATTGGCGGAGGAATAATTACAAACGCAACTAATAAAGGCCACAAACCCCTCATATATAAAGTTAAACGCAAAGCCGCACAGGATTTATTGTGTACAGAATAATTCTTTACTAGGATCATGGTATCACTATCATTTGGGATCTCAAAATATTCCAATATAGTTTTTCCGGTCTCACTTTTTAACGGCACAAAATTTAATTTTGGCCCACTTTCCTTTTCGTGCTTCAATAAATAATTTACGCTGTTATTACAAAGTATGCAATCACCATCTATCAGAAGAATTGGTTGTTTTTTTAAGATCTCGTTAATGTCTGTCATGATACTTGAAAAGGAAATGAAAATTAATGCTTAACGATCTTTTTAATGGTGGTAAAAGTTTTTCCATTCAATTGCTGAGTGACGCTTATGAAATAAATTCCCTCCTGAACATCAGCCATATTTAATTCGTAGCTATGCTTTCCCACTTTTTCGTATTTAATTTTCTCTCCCAACATGTTGATGAGTTCAATTTCTTTGATACTCATAAAACTTTGTGCACTTTCTATCATCATAACATCAGTTGCAGGATTTGGATATACACGAACAAGATTCTCACCCACAAAATTATCTTTCACACTCACATCAGGGGCTTTGGAAGAATAAAAAGAAACGCCTCCTCCCGAATTACCAATAAAAAGATCGGGCTTGCCATCTCCATTAATATCTTCGTACCAAGGCGTAGAATAAGTTGGTTCTAAAATTCCATTAGCCGTTGAATCTATCAACGTACAAGAGCTTGTTGAAACCGAAGGCACGTCCCATAAATAGATTTGCCCGGTGATACATCCTCCTAATAATTTTGTTTGCGAACCTTCATTGTAAAAATAAGGTGCGCCAAATCCGTCTAAGCCAAAAACAAAAAAATCTCCTTTTAAAGAAACGTTAGGAAAAGATCCACTTACTAAAGTAAATGAGGGTGCGCTGGGGGTTCCGTTGTTGCGATAGTAATACACCTTGCCATTTTTTGTTGCAACCATCAAATCTAATTTTCCATCTTTATCAAAATCGAATAGTTGCGGAATAGGATCGCTGGAAGGAAAACTGATAGAGAAAAAATTGAATTTGTAGATCGAAAAATTACAGGGGTTTCCCGCTCCTGCCGTGTTTTCGTACCAACTTAATGTATTTCCATTTGTAATCACAAAAAGATCTTGATCACCATCATTATCAATATCTCCCGGCGCCGGAATTGCAGAAATGATGGAGCCGCTTAATGCCGTAGAAAGGTTCGCATAATCTTTTGTGATCAACGAAAAAGATGGTTGTGCGGTTGTTCCAATGTTTCTATATAAGAAAAAACGTGGTCGGCGCGCGCCATTCAAATAAATTCCTCCGCCCCCAATAACGAGGTCTTTTTTTCCATCGCTATCATAATCCAGCAAAATTGGTCGCGACGCTTGCCCTGCTTCTATCATTTCATCCTGCAAAAAATTATTTTTTACAAATTGAAAGTTTACGGTGCCGGTACTGCTTGTATTTTTATACAACCAAACACTTGTAGCATTTTCACTTCCAAAAGCATTTGGGGCGCCTATCAGTTCTCTTACATTATCATTATCGGTATCTGCATAATAGGTACATGGAAAATTATTGAGTTTTAATTGGGTGGTAGAAGCCTTGTTTGGATAATTTGGGAATAGCTTAGTTGTATCCGTAATGATGGCATTAGTAATTGTTCCATCATTTTGACAATATTCTATCGTATTACATGAAATATCGCCTATAATAAGATCCTGATCTCCATCTCCATCTCTGTCAATACACATTAATGCCGCACCGGCGTGTTGAATTTTATTTTGATTTGCTGCAACAATGCTATCGTAAGCCGGGCGATTAGGACACTGTGCTAAATCTACCTGACAAGAACTCTCGCTTATTTTTCCCCAACATCCATCTACCAGATCAAAACGTAAACTATCAAGCGGTAAACCTTCTTCTACTCTTACATTTTTATGATACTCAATAAAAATTCCGTTTGCGCTAAAGGTGAGTATATCTATATCACCATCGTTGTCAATATCTGCAAGACCTGGCAAGCCTACAGGGCCCGAATAAATATTTGAAATAGAAGGTGCGCCTGTTGGATTATAATCGCTATAAAGAATTGAGTAGATCATTTGAAATTTCAAACCCGTTGATGCATTACCAATATTTTTCCAAACTTGAATACCTCCTGTAACCGAAACAAAAAGATCAGTCTTAGTATCTGCATTGTAATCGTACATCAATGCCCAATTATAAATGTGCGGAAATTTTGTAGTGAGATCGGGGCGGTATTTATATTTTGTTTGGCCCGGAGCACCGATATTTTCGAAACACTTAAAGGCACCTAACGACGAATTATTGAGTTTATCATAGATCACCAGATCATTTTTGCCATCATAATTAAAATCGCAATTTGAAAAAGTAGCCGCATTTATGCCGCCAGCCCAAGGCAGTTTTTGGCAATAATTGTTTTCGATCACCGAGATGGTGTCAATACCAATCATTAACTGAGCTTTACCAGTTAAGTGGGTCAACAATACCAGTAGCAAATAAAGTGTTCTCATCTATACAAATTTAGCTAAAATTGGGCAAGGTTTCACTACATTTACGTATTGGATAGCTAAAAGTTTGGTAAAGAACATTAAATATTTCTATTGCCTGTTTTTTGGATTTTTTTTATTGAAAAGAGCAGAATATTGAGCCATAAATACTGGTTTTAGAACTATTTGAGCCTTGATGAATTAGTTTATTAGAGAATTTGCGACAAATAAATACTTTGTTTTGATGTTATGCAAAATATTCACAATAATTTTTGCTATTTTTATTGCTTAGGAGTGTTTAAAAAATTCAAATATTTTTTAGCGGTTTTGTGGTTACTCACAAGTACGGAGTTTTATGCAACACATATTATTGGTGGCGAATTATATTATGATTATTTGGGATCAAATAATTATAAGATCACTTTGAAACTATTTAGAGATTGTGATGGCCAAACTGCAAATTTTGATGGGCTTGGTCTTAATGCCCCTCCTGCCTTTCTTCATATTTTTAATTCCTCCGGAGCATTGGTAAAACAATTAAATCTTGGAGCACCTTCTGTAACAAAAATAGCTGGAAGTATTCAAAATCCATGTATCTTTATCAACGCGCCATGTGTGGAGCAAGGTGTTTATGTAATTACAACTACGTTAAGTCCGCAAGTGGGGGGTTACAATTTGGTATATCAACGTTGTTGTAGAAATAATAATGTGGATAATTTATTGAACAGCGGTAATCAGGGATCCTCCTTTATTTCATTTATTCCAGGGCCTGAATTAGCCACTATTAATAACTCTCCGCGATTTACAAATTTTCCACCAATAGATATTTGTAATGGCCTTGATCTTACATTTAATCACGCAGCTACTGATGCTGACGGTGATGTTTTAATTTATTCATTTACTAAGCCACTTGATGGACTCGATGCATGTTGTCCCGGTATAGGAAGTTATACTAATAGCTGTGTTACTCCTAACGTGCTTTGCCCAACAACTTCATCTCCTCCGCCTTATCCTTTTGTAACTTATGCCGGAACATTTAATGAAAATTATCCTGTAGCTGCAAACCCTTCATTAACTATTAACTCTTCGACTGGTTTATTACAAGGAAAACCAAATTTAGTTGGCACATATGCGGTTGGAGTTTGTGTTGAAGAGTGGCGAAATGGTAACTTACTAAGTAAGCATTACCGCGATTTTCAGTTTGCCGTTAGAGTGTGTACCGTTTCGGTAGTTGCGGCAATTGCCGAGCAAAGTCAAAATTGTATTGGGCAAACTATTACCTTTACAAACACCAGTGTTAATCAATCTGCAAATCCCAATTATTTTTGGGATTTTGGAGATCTTAATATTTTGGGTGACACTTCCCTTGTAAATAGCCCAAGCTATACTTACCAAGATACCGGAATTTATTACGCAACACTTACTGTAAATAGAGGAGGACTTTGTACAGATACCGTTAAAAAAACAATATATGTTTATCCCATTCTCAACATCAACTTTACAAAACCAAATACTTATTGTGTAAAATCAAACTCAGTTAATTTTTCTACGTCCGGTGTTTTTCTATCTAATAGCACAATTTATAATTGGAGCTTTCCTTCAGCAAGTCCGCCTACATCAACTTTGCAAAATCCCACAGGAATTCAATTTACAAGCTCGGGTTTGTTTTCGGTAACTTTAATTGCCAAACAATTTGCTTGTAAAGATACCTTTGTTGATTCTATTCGAATTTTGAATAGACCCATTGCCAAGATCAATAATTTTCCTACTCAATTATGCGATCCTGGAAAAATATCTTTCAGCAATGGAAGCATTAGCGAATATCCCTCAAGTTATTGGTGGAATACAAGTGATGGAGTTTGGTATTCTAATTACGAACCTACACATACATTTTCTCCTGCCGGAATTTACAGTATTTCATTAACCATGTACCGAGGAGCGCCTTGCCCTGATACCAGTTTAGCAACTTTTAAAACCATAACAATAAATCCTTTGCCAATTCCTGGATTTGCTGCTACGCCATCTGTAACCAGCATTTTTGAGCCCGAAATAAACGTTCAAAACACAGGAGAAGGAGGAATAACCAATTGCTCTTACGATTTTGGAGATGGCACTAGTTCTAATTTCTTAAATGATATTCATAGTTATACCTTACCAGGCAAATACAAAATTGTTCAAACTGTAAGTAATGTTTTTAATTGCGTGGCAATTACCGAAAAAGAAATTAGAATTTTACCAGAGTTCCGTTTTTGGGTACCTTCTGCATTTACACCTGATGAAAATAATTTGAATGAAACATTTATGCCTGTAACAATTGGTGTGCGAAATTATAAATTTACTGTGTTTGATAAATGGGGGCACGTATTATTTGAAACCAACGAACCAAATAAAGGCTGGGACGGAAAAAGCAAAGGCAAAACCTGTAAGCAAGACGTGTACATTTGGAAAGTGCAGTATTTTAATGATGTAAGCGAGAAGAATGAGGCCAAAACAGGCCACTTTTCTCTTTTGAACGATTCAGGAGAGTTCTAACATTTACTCTTTCAAAAAGCCCCTTTACTAAGTCAATTTGTTAAAACCGCTGACTTTTAACGTTTTACGCAAAATTCACAAAAAATTTCGCTATTTTTATTAGTTAAGAGTGGTAAAAAACTTGAAATATTTTTTAGTGACTTTGGCGCTGTTAATTTGCGCTGAGTCTCACGCAACCCACATTGTGGGTGGAGAATTGTATTATGATTTTTTAGGCGCTAACAAATATCGTATCACACTCAAACTTTATCGCGATTGTTTAAATGGACAGCCCAATTTTGGAGGCCTTGGTGAAGGTGATGCTATTTTAAATGTTACCAATTACAACAAGGATGTTATTTTCCAATTTATTTTAGGTGCGCCTGTTGTAACAAAAGTTCCTGCCAATACAAATAATCCTTGCATGAAATCGCCTAATGGCGTTTGCGTTGAAGAAGGTGTGTATACAAAAACAATTACGCTTCCTCCATTAACCGGTGGGTATTTTTTGATCTACGCAACATGTTGCCGTAATGGAAGTGTTTTAAATTTGATAGCGCCAAGCGGCCAAGGCTCAACTTACAAATCCTATATTCCGGGGCCAGAAAAAGCACCGTTTAATAGTTCGCCACATTTTAATAGTTATCCATCTTTATATGTTTGCCAAGGTAAACCCATTAATTTTAACCATACTGCTTTTGATCCCGAAGGCGATTCGCTTGCATATTCGTTAATTCCTGCTTATAATGGTTTAAATAGCGATTCATTGGTGCAATATAAAGTTCCTTTTAGCGGTTCTTTTCCTATAACATCAAATCCGTCCTTGTTCATTAATCCAAATAGCGGAAATATTTCTGGCACTCCAACCATGATTGGTCAGTTTGTGGTTTGTATTCAAGTGAAAGAATATCGCAACGGAAAATTATTGAGCCGGCATTACCGAGATTTTCAGTACAATGTGATATCGTGTAATATTTTGGTAGATGCGGGCTTTGCCAATCAGCCAACTAAATGCATGGGCAATAGCATTACATTTCAAAATCAAAGTTATAGTAATTTTGGAATGACCTATCTATGGAACTTTGGCGTTCCAACTACGGGCGCTGATACATCAAACGTTTTAAGTCCTACGTATCTGTTTCAAGACTCAGGAAAATATTTGGTAACCCTTTTTGTAAACCCCGGATTACCTTGCGCAGATAGCATCAAAAAATTCGTTTATGTGTATCCGCAGTTCAAACCGCAGTTTGTAGTTCCTCCAAATCCATCGTGTTTAAAAACAAATACACTTACGTATAATATCACCGGAACAATGCAACCCACTGCAACATTTACGTCTTATTTTGGAAGTGGTGCCATTCCAAGTGTATCTAATTTAAAAACAAATACGGTAGTGTATAATTCGCCGGGTGTGTATCCAATAAAAATTTATGGTAAACAATTTGTTTGTACCGATTCGTTAATAGATAGCATGGTTATCATTGGAAGACCAACGGCGCAAGTAGATAATTTACCTGCAACAGTTTGTGATCCGGGATCGTTGAAATTTTTGAATTCAAGCACCAGTGAATATCCTTGTAATTATGTTTGGACGGTAAGTAATGGACAAACTTATTACGAAGCGCAACCTACACATTCGTTCTCACCACCCGGAACGCATTCGGTATTGCTAACCATTTACAGAGGCGGTGCTTGCCCTGATACAATTCTTTCGCCGGTGTATGAAGTAACCGTATTTCCAAGCCCCAAAGCCGATTTTGTGGCAACACCAAGTATCACTAGTATTTTTGATCCCGAAATTTCATTTGAAAGTTCGGCCATGGGAGGAATTGTGTATATGAATTATGATTTTGGTGATGGTACACTTTCTCCATACTTAAATGATAAACATAAGTATTTGCATCCGGGCGTTTACAGAGTTAGTCAAACCGTAATAAATAATTTTGATTGCGAGGATATAGTTTATAAAGACGTGATCATTGAAGCAGAATTTCGCTTTTGGGTGCCGAATGCGTTTACGCCAAGTCAAGATGGATTGAACGATGTGTTTAAACCACTCACCATTGGCGTAACCGATTACAAGATGGATGTTTTTAGCCGCGACGGACAAAAATTATTTACAACTTATAGCCTCGATAAAGGTTGGGATGGTTATTTTAAAGGCGAACCTTGCAAACAAGATGTGTACATTTGGAAAGCAAGTTATACCAACGAGGTTACAAAAAAATATGTAGCCGAAACAGGGCATGTGGCTTTGTTTAATCAGCAATAGGTTTAAAGGTGAATAATAAGATTGGCGATTATTTGGAAGTTGCCACTTAAGGGCGGAATCGGTCATCGTTGCGAGCAGAAATTTTTGTTGTTACGCGTTTTTTATTTTGATCTATAATTATGGCTTCCCATAAAAGTTGCCATTTATTAAGTTAATGATGCCAGTTATTAATTTTGTTGATAAAAGCGATAAAAATTATACACCTTCAAATAGAATGAACCCAAACAATGTTTTCTTGTAAGCAACTATTAAGATTTTAAATTAAGTTTAAGAATTAATTTTTTTATGAAAAAACTATTACAAATTGGTAGCACTTTTCTATTGGCATTAAGCTGTTACTCACAAAACAGCAGTTCTGCTAATTCATCACATAGTCCAATCATCTCATCTGTGTTCACCAAAATTTCTGGGTCAATGAATGTGTATGGTGCTTATATTAGTAACGCAAAACCCCTGCAATACAATCGTTATGTAAACGCTTTTTCTTTTATTCAAAGAAAAAGCCAAACCTATATTACAAACCCAACTTTAAGCAGCTATGCTCAATCAGGAGCAGTAGTTATGTATATTGGAAAAAACGATGGCTCAAGCTGGGACAGCACACTCATTTATTCGCATAATAATAACTGGGGACGTTACCCAACGGGTGGTCTTTATGTTCCTCTTAATGCTACTAGTGTGTCTCAGGCTTATGCTGTTGGCTCAGGGGCATGCTCCTCGAGTGGCGGTCTTTGGGTTGGTAGTTGGCGCGCAAGTAAATTGGTTGGTTCAGTCGGTACAAATTCGGTTGGATCGGATATGCAATTCTTTGCTAATACAGGAAGTTATAGTTCTGCAACATCTCCAGCAATGACCAAACATCATAGCCCTAGCTAATCGTTCTCATCAACAGACGATGGCGCTGTTCGAGTGGTTGGTCTTTTAAATACAGATCCAAATGCTTCTACGTTTAATGCGTCGATTTTTCGTGGCGCTCATATCTCAAAAGGTGTATTCATTGCGGGTAACATGGTTTGGATATCAGATAGTATTGTTCCTCAATTTATCCAAAGAACTGATGGTACCAATCAAGTAAGCACACATAATGTTTACATGGCATGGAATGATCAAGGAAATATTGGTTATGTGATGATGATTGGGGCTAGATCAGGCGCCGCATTAAGAAATAAAAGTTGGCAACCTATTATTTACAAAACAACCAATGGTGGGAACAGTTGGACATCAGTTCTGGGTATCGATTTCAACGATTCAACCAATTTGTATGATAAATTGTTAAACTCAATGCGTGGCGTTAACAACACAAGTATTACCGCACCGTTTTTTAAAACAGATGAAGGTATTGATCTTGTTGTGGACAATAGTGGCAAACTTCATATTGTTGGCATGGCAGTTGGTTGCTCTAGCGCCCACCAAGACTCATTAGAATCTTCTTGGCAATATACAGTGAATACTCAGCCTGTTAGTGAAAAATACCCCCTGCTGAATCAGCTCACTCCCTTCAATAATCCGGCAATGATCTCTTTTGTTTCGGTAAAGGTTTTTAATTCTTTTTCTAACTGAACAATATCTTTATTGTCTTTTTTTGCAGCATCAACTTTTGTTTTAAAGTCGGCTTCTTTTTTGGTCCATACCGCCAACAGATCTTTCAATCCTTTTATCGCACCAGATTTTGTAAAGCGTCCTCCCTCTTGGGCAACGGCCTCAAAATCGCGAGCTGCGGTAAGCGCGCCTGAATATCCTTCGCTACGTTTTGCGATCTTAATATAATTACTCATGAAGGTTATCAATTCAAAGCCTCCAAAATTTTTCATGTTCGAGTGAAAAAATACAATGTCGTTCTCAGAACCATGATTACCGTACAAACCGGATAAGGTATAAAGAACAGCTTTGCCCGGTTCATTTTCAAACGGCTTTGCCTTTTGAAGCGCTAATTTAGGATCCTTTTTTACATAATAATCTAATCCTTCCGAAACAATAGCGTAGGATGACTCCATCAGTGCTTTTTCATTCAAAGCATTTAGTTCAGGATCGCTTGCATAATGTGTATTCAAAAACTCCAGCGCTTCTGCGCGCATAGTTGTTTTTTTATCCATTTGAAAGATCTTTACCATTAATGGCTTTAGGTCGGTCTCTTTTTCTTTTGCAACTGTATTTAAAAAACCAATAGATGCTTGACGGAGGCGATGAAATTTATCATTTTCGGCAGCCCATTTAATAGTGCTATACGATACATCATTTTTCATTTCCTTATTCAATTCTTTTAAAGCTTCAATTCTATCGCCATACAAAGGCGCATTCTTATATTGGAACACATATTCCTCTAATGATTTTTTGTAAGTGATCTCGGCTAATAACTGACGCTCCGCATCAAAATTTACCAATTGTGGTTTGCCACTTGTTTTGAATTTAAATGTTTGCTTTGCTTCGGTTACATTAATATGATGCCGAGTTACTTTTCCATTCTCGTAAACATCTATTTCCAATGGCAATTCGTATAAAGGCACGTTTTTAAAATTTTGTTTTTGCTCAATGGTTAGTTCCACCATGTTGTCGGTGCTATTGAAATTATTTGTTACTTCAATTACCGGATGACCTTTTGCCAAAAACCATTGGTTAAAGAACCAATTCATATCTCTACCTGTTACTTCCTCAAAAGCCAAACGTAGATCATGGATCTCAGCAGTTTTGAATTTACGATTTTCTAAATACTTTTTCAAAGAGGCAAAAAATGCGTCATCACCAACCGCTTTGCGTAACATGTGTAATACTTGTCCGCCTTTATTATAACTAAAACCATCAAACATATCTTCACGGTTCTCGTAATTGTACCGAATAAGGTTTACTTGTTTGTTAGAAGCCATATATCCGCCACGGCTTTGCGCGTGATGTTGATCTGCTGCATCCCTTCCAAATTTAAATTCCGACCAAAGGTATTCGCCGTAGGTTGCAAAACTTTCGTTAAGAGGCAAATTACTCCAACTCTCTGTTGTAACTAGATCGCCAAACCACTGATGGAACAATTCGTGCGAAATAATATCCTCTCCTTTGTTACCATCCACTATTTCTCGGGTAGTAGCGTAAACGGCAAAATCTCCGTGTAAGGTAGCACTTGTATTTTCCATGGCACCGCTTACATAATCGCGAACAACAATTTGCGCGTACTTTGGCCAAGCGTAATCCACTCCAAGTTTAGTTGAGAAAAAATCAATCATCTCTTTTGTATTTCCAAAAATCGCTTTGGCGTGCTCGTAATAAGATGCTTCCACATAATAACTTATTTCTTTGCCCTTCCAAGGTTCGTCGGTAAATTTTTTGAATTCGCCAACGCCCATCATTGCAAGATAGGGCGAATGCGGAAGATCGAGTTTCCAATGATCGGTGTGCGTTGCATCGGCATTCTTTTTTGTAGCAACCATTATACCGTTTGAAAGTGTGATCATTTTATCAGGCGCAGTGATGAAGATCTCCTGTGTCATTTTTTGACTAGGACTATCGATGGTAGGAAACCAAGCAGAGTTAGATTGCGTTTCTCCTTGCGTCCATATTTGTGGCATTTTATAAGGGTTAGTTGCTTTTGGATTAATGAAGTACAAACCTTTATCACTGCTAATTGCATTACTTCCACCCTCTTTTAATTCGTTAGGCTTAGAAATGTATTCGATTTGAACTTGGAAATTTTCGTTCCATTTAAATTCGCGGCCAAGATCAATTTTTATAGAATCGTTTTCGTATTTAAAAGTTGACGATGCATCAACAAGTTTCTCAACTAATTTTTTACCCGGCTTTCCTTTCACCACTTCTGAAACTTCGCTTGTAGTCAATTGAAATAATTTTACCGATTTGATATCCATGCCACGCGCGTTCAAATAACACATGCGTGTAGGATAAAAATGCGGTTTCAAATTAATAGTTGCTTTTCCAATAAGGTATGCATTAGCCCAATCAAAACTCACTTCCAATTTTGTATGAATAAGATCGCATACAATTGGATTTGATGCTCTGTAGTTTTCTTTTTTGGGTGGAGTATTTACTTCCTTTTTAGAAGTATCGCTTTCTTCGGTAACAGCTTTTTGAGCGAATAAATTAGAAGAGCAGATCAATGCTACAAGGCCTAACTGAAGAAACTTTGGGATAAAAAGAGATTTCATTATTTTGATTTTAACACAAAAATGTGATTAATTTACTGGAAACCAAAATAATAAAGGACTAAATACGCCATTGGCTAAAAACAAGGATAAATAGTGAGTTTTAGGGTGTGAAAACGGAGTTCAAAACCTATAAAGCTCCAAAATTAAATGAAAGTCCACCCTGATACAAAGTACGCCCTACCCCGCACTCACCATATATACCAACCCTTCCTAATACCAAACATCTTAAACCAATTGTTGCTTCTACGCCAATTGGCAATTTATCTTTGGTTGGATAATAATCTCCGTCGTACCAATGTTTTGAAACTCGTAATCCTGCACCAACTCCTACATAAGGATCAATAATTCTATCTTTTAAAATATGATAATTTGCACGAAGGTTAACGTTCACTATTTTTTCGACTATCTGATAAGACTCCATCACATTATTTCGTTGGTACTGCCGATCAAAATAAAGATAACTTCTGTTCACGCTTATTCCAAATCCCCAATGCTGCATTGCCAATTCTCCTTTTAGGTGTTGGCCATAAACAGATACAATGTTTGTAATTGTGCTTGTTTCAGCCGACTCATTTTTATTAAAAGGATATAATGCTAAGAAAACCGGTGATCCAATTCCAATAGAAAGTAATTTGGATTCTGAATTCCATGAACCCTTGTGTTTCCGTTTTTTTTCATCAGATGATTGCCCATTTACTTTGAGGCAAATAAGGGTTACTACGATTGCAAAAAACATGGCGCGTTTGGAAAGAACCATTAGATCAAATATAAAACAAATTGCGGTGGATCAAATTTTTTCTCGTTTTCTTACCACATAACGCGATACAAAAATACTTATTTCGTAAAGCAAATACATAGGAATAGCCACTACCATTTGTGAGGCAATGTCGGGACTTGGCGTTATAACAGCGGCAGCAATTAAAATAACGATAACTGCATGTTTGCGGTATTTGCCCATGAACTCGGGACTGAGCAAAGTTAATTTAGTAAGGAAATAAACTAATACAGGCATTTCAAAAATAATTCCTGATACTAATGTCATGGTAGAGATGAGTGAAACATAATCGTCGAATGTATTATTAGTTTGTACAATTCCGCTAGATGAAACTTGATAGCTTACCAAGAAATTATAACTCATAGGGAAAAGCAAAAAATATCCGAAACAGATACCAATTAAAAATAAAATGGAAGCGATAAATGCAAATACTTTAACGGGGCCAAGTTCCTTATCTTTTAAAGCGGGCCTTACAAATTTCCATAATTCCCAAAGTACAACAGGAAAAGCAAGGATCAATCCAACAAGGAAAGAGATCCACATATGATTAAAAAATTGTTCGGAAGCACCTAAGGTTTGAAGATGCGGATTTGTTACTTTGATGCACATAACATCGCCCATGCCCATTTTATAACCTAATGAACAAAGTGTGCGATAAGAAATAAAATTTTGATCTAGTGGTCCAAAAATAACGGTATCAAAAACAAAATCGTTTAAACAAAAAGCAGCAATGGCAAAGATCATAATAACAGCAGCACTGCGCACCAAATGCCAACGAAGGGCCTCAAGGTGTTGCAAAAAGGTCATTTCTTTGCCTTCTTCTTTTGTTTCTTTATCTTGATCGGATGCTGCCATATAAAAAGCCTTAGAGCGTGTTTAAACAAGCTCTGCAAATTTACACAATAGGTCGGCTTTATCAAATATAATGAATGCCTATATTTACAGAGTGTTAAAGACCATTTATGCCATTCCGGGCCTTGGTACTACGGGAAAACTGTTTGAATACATGCGAATAGCTAATTGCGAAGTAAAAATACTGCAATGGCCCCAACCGGAAAGTGGCATGGCCTTAGAGCACTACGCGCAATTATTCGTGCAACAAATTGACACTTCAAAACCATTTAGTTTATTGGGAGTTTCTTTTGGAGGGATGATATGCAGCGAATTATCGCATGTTGTTAATGCCGAAAAGGTGATATTGATCTCGAGTTGTAAAAACAAGATGGAATTACCCTTCATCGTCCGTTTTCAAAAATACATTCCTTTATATAAATGGTTCTCTGAAAATTTACTTCGCCAATTTGCTTTTAATTCGCGCTGGATACTTGGCTTTGAAAAAGAGTATAAAGATGTGTTTAGTGAAATGATAAACTCGATGCCAAAAAACTATATAAGCCTTTCAATTGGCATGATCGTAAATTGGGCCAATACAAAAACACCAAAAAATTGCATACATATACAAGGTAAAAAAGACCATTTACTTTTGTATCGAAATGTAAAAGCAGATCACAGCATTGAGAACGGTGGGCATGCGATGATCGTTTATCAGGCAAAAGAGATCAATGGGTTGTTGAGTGGGTTGATGGGCTAGCAGCCTCATCCGCTATGCTTCTCCAAGGAGAAGGGATTGCTTTTCGTAAAAAAAATTATTTCACAGAAACTCACCACTTGCCGCCAGAGCCACCGCCGCCGAAACTTCCGCCACCGAAGCCGCCAAAGCCGCCACCTGAAGAACTGCTACTTCCGCCAAAGCTGCTACCTCGATACATGCTACCGGAATATCCTCTGCCGGAATAATTACCTTTATTTCCTTTGCCGGAAATGTACCAAGCGAAAATAAGAAACAGTATTGCGAGGAGTAATTTATATTTTTCGAAAAAATTCTTTACGCGATCAACTTTAATATCGTACTCACCTTTCGACGCTTTTTCTAAAGCATCAATGGCTGCAACAATAGCTCCATAATAATCGCCGTTCTTTAGATGAGGTGTCATTTCGTTTTCACGAATTGATTTTGTTGCAAGATCAGGGATGGCACCTTCTAGTCCATAACCAACAGCAATAAAAAGATCGCGTTGACCTTCGCCGCCTGTTGGTTTAATTAAAATAACAATACCGTTATTGAATTTTTCGGTTCCTACGCCCCATTTGTTTCCAATACCAAACGCAAATTGCGAAGCGTCCATACCTTTAAGGTCATCTACAATAACAATACAGATCTGATTTGATGTACTATGATAAAACTCTTCGAGGCGTTGTTCTATTTGCAATGCATCTGATTGCGTAATAAAATTTGTTCCACTTAAATCGTTATACAACTTGGGCGGATCGGGTCTTTCGGGTACTTGTGAAAAAACAGAGAATGCAAGAAATAAAAGTAATGTGGATATGAATAAACGCAATTTCAATTTAATAAGAGATGTCGTTTTTTAATTCGTTCTTATCTCCTTCGGCTAAAGGAAAATATTTTTTTAATTGCTCTCCGCTCATGAGAATACATTTTTCAAGTCCATCGATGGTTTTTCCTTCTTTGAAATTTGTGATGGCAGTATCTTTTACTTCATCCCAAAAATTAGCAGGCACAATTTTATTAATACCTTCATCGCCCCACACAGCAAATTGTTTTTGTTTTAAATTCACATAAAACAAAATGCCATTTCGCAATTCGGTTTCATGCATTTTTAATTTCTCGAAAATCTGTTTGGCTCTGTCGAGTGCCGAATCTACTTTATTGGCATCAAAATGCACACGTATCTCGCCCGAAGTTTGTTGCTCGGCTGTTTGAATAGCTTTTATCAAACGTTCTTCGTTGGGCTTAGATAATGGTTTCTTTTTAAAAAGCATAATAGAAATTAAAACTCAACCTTAGGCGCTTTTTCGGCACCGGCTTCAGCTGCAAAGTATGTAGCCTCTTTATAACCCCAAGCAAATAAACTTCCGGGTATTTTTTTAATAGACGCGTTAAAATCCTTTACGGCCTCATTATAACTTTGGCGTTCAACCGAAATTCGATTTTCGCATCCTTCTAATTCAACACGAAGATCGGCGAAAGCCTGGTTGGCTTTTAATTCAGGGTAATTCTCACTTACCATTAATAAACGAGAGATGGCAGATGATAGTTCGCCTTGCGCTTGTTTAAATTGTGCCATGTTATTCTCGTTCAAATTAGTTGGATCGATAGTTATTTGAGTTGCTTTTGCGCGAGCTGTAACAATTCCTTCTAAAGTTTCCTTTTCAAAGTTTGCTTGGCCTTTTACAGTAGCTACAATATTTGGAATAAGATCAATACGACGTTGATATTGACTCTCTACTTGTTGCCATTGTTTTTTCACTTCTTCGTTCTTATCAACAAACGAATTACGCTTGTTGCATCCGTACATTAAAAAAATAGCGATAAATAATCCTATGCTTCCGATGATAATGGCTCTTTTCATTTTGTGTGTTTTAATTTTTTGTAAAGGTAGTTAAATAAACAAAGAGGGTTCGTCAATAAATGTTAAGAAACTTATAATCAACATGTTAATTGATTAAAAATGATCTTAAAATCATTATGATACAAGCCTTATATAATATCCTGTAAGTTCCATTTTAAAAAAAGATTACGAAAACATTCTTTAAGCGCTGCGTGACCAAAAAAATTTAGAATTTCACACCTATCACGCAAACGTCATCGATCTGTTCCAAATCGCCTTTCCACACATTGAATTCATCTGCCATTAATTTACTTTGTTCATCAACCGGTTTGCCTGAGAGAGAAAGTAATAATTCGTTGAAGCGTTTGTATAGGAATTTTTTTCCTTTTGGTCCACCAAATTGATCGGGATAACCATCGGTATATATATAAAAGAAATCGGAAGGCTTAAAGTCGAAAGTGAATAGTGTAAAGCTCTTTTGTATTTCGCCTTTTCCAACCGGCATGCGATCGCATCCCAATTCGATTAATTTTCCATCTCTTACAACTACCGGCGCATTGTTGGCAGCGGCATACGTTACTTTTTTATTTGCTTTATCAACGCATATCAAAATGCCGTCGAACCCATCTTTTTGTCCTTCTTTACTAACGCTATCGATCAAACGTTCGCGTACATAATTAAAGATACTATGTGGCTCCAAAATATTTTTTTCTTTGATGGCCTCGCCTAAAAAACCAATACTCAATAAACTCATAAAAGCGCCTGGCACACCGTGTCCTGTGCTGTCGCAGGATGCCAAATAAAATTTATCATTTTTACTTGCTGCCCAATAAAAATCCCCACTCACAATATCTTTAGGCTTGAACAATACAAAATTATTCTCGAGGTGTGCATCAATAAAATCTTTGTGTGCCAATAAAGCCGACTGAATACGTTTTGCGTAATGAATAGAATCGAGGATCTCTTTTTGTTTCTCTTCTATCACTTCATTTTTGAGCTCTACTTCTTTTTTTTGCTGTTGGATGATCTCATTTTGTTTTTTAGACACGTTGAATCTTCTCAAGATGATGATAGAAAAAATAAGAGCCATTACCAAAGAAAATACTACAAAAGCCATTACAATATTCCTCTGCTTATCTTCCTGTTGGCGCTTCATAGTTTCAATAGCAAGTTCTTTTTCTCGCTCCGATTCCAGTTTTTCGAGTGCACGATTATTCTCCATCTCGTTGATGCGGGTGAGTTTCTCGAGGTTACTTACCGAATCTCTTACCACCAGAAATTTCAATTGGTAAAAATTGGCTTTGTCAATATTGTTCAGTTTTGTGTATAGCTGAAATAATGGTTGTGTTGTTAGAAGCAATAATTCGCTATGATCCTGAACAATGGCATAATGGTAAGCACTCAGCAAATAATGCTCAGCATTTCTGTTGTCATCCATTCCTAAATAAACCAGGCCTAATCTTCCATCGCTGTACTTAATCCCTTCTTCCGACTTACGGCGTTCATGAATTTTTTTTGAAAGAGTGATGAACTTTATGGCTTTATCATATTGTTTTACTTCCGTATAACAATCTCCAAGGTTTCCTGTAGTGATAGCCATTCCTGCAGAGTCTTTTACCTCACTGCTTAATTTATAAGCTTCCATTTGGTATTCGATACCTTTTTGCCAATCGCCTTGTTTAGCGCTAACGTCTCCCAAATTAACCAATGTGCGTCCGATTAATTTTTTATTACCTGTTCTTTTATGAAATTCCAAAGCCTTAAAGAAATACATCTTCGACTTCTCAGGACTATTCATGATGAAACAATGGATATATCCGATCTTATTTGCCGCATTCGCTGCAATCTCGTCGAGGCCATTATCTTCGGCCAATTTTAAAGCAGACTGAAAACATTCAAAAGCCCTAACGTTATTTCCTTGCTTAAAACGAATCATACCAGATTGCATCCATGCTTTGGCCGTACCCATTTTATAATTCAATTGCGAAGCAAGTGTTAATGCATCCGATGCATAACGCAAACCTGTTACAACGTCTGTTGAATCCTTTCCGCGTTTAGAATAGTAATTATTGGATATCTCGCAAAGCAATAATACTTTATTCGTATCACTTTTTATTTCGCCTAACTGCGCAATCAATCGCTCTGTATTACTTTGCGAGAATACCTTGTCGAAAGAACAAATGAAGAGACAAAAAGTTATTGTTAGGAATAAACGCATCTACGCTACTCTTAAACCGATCACGCACACATCATCAACCTGCTCTAGGTTGCCTTTCCACGATTCAAAATTAGTGCCAAGAGCTTCGGTTTGAGATTCGAACGACTGGCCAGATATATTTACTAAGAACTCATGAAGTTTCTTATACATTAGTTTCTTTCCTTTTGGTCCGCCAAATTGATCGGCATAACCGTCGGTAAATAAATAAAGGGTGTCGTTCTTTTGTAATTTAATGGTGTGCAATTTAAATTCTTCTTTCTTCTCGCCATAACCCACCGGCATGCGATCTGATTCTAATTCCTTTAATACGTTATCTCTAACAACAACAGGGCGGTTATTAGCAGCTGAGTAAGTGATCTCTTTAGTGTCTTTATTCACACAAAGTAATACACCGTCAAAACCATCTTTTTGTCCTTCTCTACTTATTGCATCAATTAGTTTCTGACGAACATAGTTGAATACTTCATTTGGTTTTAAAATATTTTTCTCGCCAATGGCCTCATTAAGAAAAGAAATGCTCAACAAACTCATGAACGCTCCAGGCACACCATGGCCTGTGCTATCGCAAACGGCTAAATAAAACAAATTATTCTTTTTATAAGCCCAATAAAAATCGCCACTCACAATATCTTTTGGTTTAAAATAAACGAAGTTATGAGAGAGGTGATCGTTTATAAAATCGCGATGCGCTAAAATGGTGGTTTGAATTCGTTTGGCATACATGATACTATCCAGTATCTCTTTACGACTTTGCTCAACCAATTCTTTTTGTTGTTGCAACACCACGTTCATTAGCTTTTGCTTTTTCAAATTTTTGAACGATACGTATGTGAACACGGCTACAAGAATCAAGATGCCTGCAATGAAATAAGAGAGTATGCGAGAATTTTGTAATGATTTTTTAGCGATCATTTTATCTTGTTGTAGTAATTTATTCTCTTTTTCGCGTGCATCGGAATCGTACTTGGTTTGTAATTCGTACAATTTGTTACGGCTCTCACCATTGTATATCGAATCTTTTAGCATGTTATACCTTTTGAAATACGCTAATGCTTGCTCGGCATTCCCTTTTTTCTCAAACAGTTTAAAGATCTGCAAACACACATCCTTTTGATTATCTATTGCTTTATCCTCTTCCGATATCTGTAAAGTTTTAAAATAATAATTCAATGCGGAGTTTAATTTATTTTTGCTAAAATCAATATTTCCTAAGGTCAAATAGGTTAAAGCCTGGCCATAACGAATATTGTATTTTTCCATTAAAGGCAAAGCTAATCGCGCATAATATGTAGCAGAGTCAAATTCACCTAAGCTATTATATGCTTCCCCTAATGTTGCGTATACAAATGCTGAGTAATTATCCTTGTTTGCATTTTCAAATATTTGTTTTGAGTACATCAATTGCTCAACAGCATCTTGGTATTTTGCTTGCTCCATGTAAATATTTGCAATACCTACTGCTGATGTAGCTTTGGCCAATTTGCTATTGGCAACTTCTCCCCATTGGTAAGAAAGTTTATAGAACTCTAGAGCTTTGTCGAAGTTATTCAATCCTAAATATGTATTTCCTATTGAATTACTGGTTGAGGACGCTTTTTTGGTGTCTTTTAATATTTCATAAAGTTTTAAGGCGGGTATAAAACATTCTAATGCAAAACCGTAAGTTCCTTTTGCGTTATGATATTCTCCAAGGCCTGTGAGTGCAAGCGCTTCTCCGCGTTTAAATCCAATTTTACGGGCAAGTTCCAAATTTAATTTGCCGTAATCTTCAACTTCGTTAGGATGTGCGTATTGTAGGTACTTTACTAAGTCGGCATACATGTTAACCTTTTGGGTATCAACCTTACACTTGTCAATACGTGTAAGCATAGAATCCTTGGTTCTGTCGTTTTGGGAAAACAGAAACAAACCACAGAATAGAGAGGCAATTATGAGTTTGTACCTTGACAAATGCAAAACAAATTTAGAACTTTAATCCGATAATACAAACGTCGTCGATTTGCTCCAAATTTCCCTTCCAGTCTTCAAAAATGCGGACCAATAATTCAGACTGTTTGCCGAGTGACAAGCCACTTATAGACTGAATGAACTCGTTTAGCTTTTTTGACATGAATTTCTTGCCTCTTGGGCCCCCAAACTGATCGGCGTAACCATCGGTGTATATATACAACCGATCACCCTTTTTCACGTTAACTGTATTTAATGAGAATTTATCTTGTCTTTCGCCATATCCAACCGGCATACGATCGCATTTTAACTCAGTCATTGCTTTATCTGAGATCAAAATTGGAGAATTTAATGCGGATGAATAACTAACCACGCCGGTAGTTTTATTAACGCATAATAAAGTTCCATCAAAACCATCCTTCTGACCTTCTTTACTAATATTAGTGATGAGTTTTTTACGCACGAAATTAAAAACTTCGTCGGGAGAGATAAGATTTTTTTCATTTATAGCCTCATTCAAATACGAAATATTCAATAAACTCATAAAAGCGCCCGGCACACCATGTCCGGTACTATCACACACGGCCAAGTAAACCATTTCATGATTTTCCAATTCGCCTTTTTCGTTTATAACTGATGCTACTTTTTTTGTGGCCCAATAAAAATCTCCACTAACAATATCTTTAGGTCTAAATAGAACAAAACTTTCTTTAAATGTTTCGTTGAACAATTGTGTTTCACTCATTAAAGCCAACTGGATTTTTTTGGCGTACTGAATACTATCAGTGATATCCTTATTCTTCGCTTCAATAATAGCTTTCTGGCTAAACACCTCGTCTGTACGTTCTTTAACTTTCTCTTCCAGGTTTTCGTAAAGCGCGGCATTATCGATAGCGATCGCAACCGAATTGGCTATATTCCTTAAAATATTGTGTTGATATTCTGAGAATGCATTTTTTGAGAAACTTTGAACAGTAATAACACCGATCTTTTTTTCTTTGGAGAACAACGGCATATATACAAGAGACTGTGGTGCGTCGCCGATAATGGGTTTTCCAAGATCTTTTATATATTTATTGTAATCATTCTGTACATCATTCATCAACATTTCCTGCTCCCTTTCAAAGCACCAAACGGCGAATCTGCTCTTATCATGCAAGAAAAATTCAAAGAATGGGATCTTCTCAGCACGCTCTATAAAGCCTGGAAATTGAAGGCTTTTTGTTTTATCGTTATACAAACCAATGCCAAAAGATTCTGCGCTCATAAGATTATTAATACTCTCATAAGCCATTGATACAATTGTTTCAACAGATAATGAAGCGGTGATCACCTTAGAGATCTGCGCTATAAGTTTTGTATCGTTGAAATTCTTTTCGAGTTGTTCTTTTTGCAGCGTTACTTCTTTTGTACGTTCAATAACGCGTTGTTCCATGTTCTCATAAAGTGATGCATTATCAATTGCAATAGCCACATAAACTGCAAGATTCTTTAGCATTTGAAGATCATTATCTTTATAAGCGTTTCGTTTAAAACTTTGAACTGTAATAACACCAAGACGTTTTTCATTAAGTATCAACGGCAAATAAAGAATTGATTCTACTTGTTGACCTTTTAAAGGTGGCTCATAATTAGATATATAATGTTTGATTTCCTTTAAAAAATTATTGATCATGATCTCGCGGTTGTTGAAGAAACAAACGTTAGTGAGACGATTCATATCATTCTTGTCATAAGCAAACGCATCAAATTTCTCGCCCCCTTCGATGTAAGCAGGAAAAACTATCTGTTCAGTTTCTTTATTGTACACACCAATACCAAAACCGGTAGCGTCCATCAAACTATTTACGTTGCTATATACTTTTTCAATGATCTCCGCAATAGAAAGTGTAGAGGTAATGTCTTTTCCAATCTGACTTAACAAACGCGTATTGTCGTTCGCTTTTTCGATCTCTTCTTTTTGTTTTTCAACTTCTTTGGTACGTTCATTAACCTTTTCTTCTAGGTTTTGATATAGGTTTGCATTATCTAATGCTGTACCAACCGAAACTGCAATACCTTTTAAAATATTGTAATGATACTCAGTATATACATTCTTATCGAAACTTTGTACTGTTATAACTCCAACTGCTCTTTCTTTTGAGTAGAGTGGCAAATAAATAATAGAACTTGAATCTTTTCCTGAAACTGGCGCTTGTATGCCCTCAAAATAATTTACATACTCGATGGTGTAATCATTTATCACTAGGTCTTTCTGATCAATGAAACTAACAGAAGCCAATCTTTTTCTATCATCCGCTGCATATGAAAAATCATCCATCAATTGATCGTTCTCCACAAATCCCTTGAACTCCAATTTATTATTGTTTTCATTATAAATACCAATGCCAAAACAATCAGCCTTCATGATCTTGTTAACGTTTTGGTATACTTTAGAAATAATAGTTTCTACCGATAAAGAAGAGCTAATATCCTCGGCCATTTCACCAAGCAAACGTGTATTTTCGTAAGCAATCCTGATCTCTTCGGTTCGTTTCTCTACACGATCTTCCATGCTTTGATATAGATTCGCAGTTCCAATGGCACTTGCAATATAAATAGCAAGATTGCGTAATATATCTAGATGATATTCTTTGTAAGCATTGGTTTCAAAACTTTGAACAGATAGAACACCAATTACTTTATCCTTTGAAGTAAGTGGGATATAGATCACCGATTGAGGATTTTCGCCCGTAACAGGAGAATAACTAGTAGTGATGTGTTTTTTATGTTCAGTTATCCAATCATTTATAATGAATTCCTTTTCTTCCTTAAAACATTTTATGGCTATTCGTTCCATGTCCATCGTATACGAAAACGCAGGCAGTTTTTTTCCTCTTTCGATGATGCATGGATGGTAAAGATCATTTTCAGCCTCTCTGTAAATTCCTACACCAAAGGCAGCGGCATCCATTAATTTATTTACATGGTCATATACTTTGGTTATGATCCCTTCAATAGAAAGTGTACTTGAGATCTCTTTACCTATTTCGCTTAACAAACGCGTATTGGTATACGTACGTTCAACTTCCTCTTTTTGTTTTGTAACTTCCAGCGTACGCTCTTTCACTTTTTCCTCTAGAGTTTCATACAATGCCGCATTATCTAAGGCGATACCAATAGAAACAGTCAAATTCTGCAAAATATTTACCTGATATTCCGAATACGAATCCTTGTCTAAACTTTGAACTGTGATCACGCCAATAGCTTCGTTCTTGGAAATAAGCGGCAAGTAAATAACCGACATGTTATCATTTCCTATAATCGGTTGGCGTTCGAGCTTGATGTATTTAGAATGCTCATTTATGAAATCGTTGATGATGATATCTGTTTTTTGTTTAAAACAAATAGCACCTAGTCTGTTTTGATCGTTCACGTCAATAAAAAGAGGATCGAGCACCGTTTGATTTTCGCGGAAGCCATTGAAATCGATGGTTTGTTTTTTTGAATTAAAAATTCCTATTCCAAACGAATCGGCTTTCATTAATTGATGGATGTTCTTATATACCGATGCAATAATGGTTTCGATCGACAGCGATGAACTTAATTCTTTTGAGATCTCTCCAAGTAATCGAGTATCATTATAGTTCTTTTCAATTTCTTCCGTACGCTCTCGTACACGATCTTCTAAATTATTATAAAGTGAAACATTATCAATGGCGATTGCTACGTACACCGACAAACTTTTTAAGATCTGCAAATGATATTCCTTGTAAGCGTTCGCTTTAAAACTTTGTACGGTGATCACTCCTATCTTTTTATCACTTTGAGTGATGGGTACATAAATAATAGACTCCGGATTATCACCTTCTTTTGCTTGGTAATCCTGAACTTTATTGCTCCTAACAAATTCTTCGCTAAAATTATTGATGATATAATCATTTTGCGTTGAGTAACACCAAACAGCAGGTCTGTCAGAATCTTTCAAACTATACGTGTACGGCATCAATTGCTTTTTTCGTTCAATGGTTGCCGGAAAAACGATCTCATTAGATTTTTCACGAAATACGCCAATTCCAAAACACGTAGCATCCATCAGGGTGTTTAGGTTTGGGTACACTTTATTAATGATCTCTTGAATTGAAAATGTGTTAGAAATATCTTTTCCAATTTGGCTTAAGATCCTTGTATTCTCATATGTTTTTTCGATCTCCTCTTTTTGCAAAACAACCTCTGTTGTACGTTGTTTTACTTTTTCTTCCATGGTTTCGTAAAGCGAAGCATTATCAAACGCGATGGCTGTATAAGATGCCAAATTCTTAAGAATATCCACATGGTAATCTGTATATGCATTCTTTCGGAACGATTGAACAGTGATAGCGCCCAATACGCGATCGCCCAATGCAATTGGCACCATTACGGCAGATTGTGGTGTATCACCACCAACAAGTGTGGCCTCAGTAAGATATTTTTTGTAATCCAACATGAAATCATGCAGGATGAGTTCCTTCTTGTTCTTAATTACCCAAGCTGAAAAATTCCTGGTCGGATCTGCTGGTAACGATTTTCCTTGGTGGTCGCGTCTTAATTTTTCTATCTCGTACTTATACTCAATTGTATCTGTTTCTTTATGATAAACGCGAACTCCAAATGATTCTGCATCCATTAACTGGTAAATGTACTTATGTAATCGTTCAAATACATCTTCAAAATTTAAGGTGGATGTGATCTGCTGACCTATCTCACTTAATAATTTATTATTCTGGTAAGCAGTATTAATTTCGTTTGTTCTTTCGTTTACGCGTTCTTCTAAGCCGGCGTACAAATTGGCATTATCAATTGCAATTGCAACATACACCGCCATGTTACGCAAGATCTCCACATGATAACTGCTATATGCATTTTTTGAGAAACTCTGCACGGTGATAACCCCTAATGTTTTATCCTTTAGAGTTAGTGGTAAATAAATAATAGATTCAACCACCTTACCTTGCAACGGCGCCTGCACATATCCCACGTATTGTTCGATCTCGTTTTTAAAATCATTGATAACAATATCTTTAGATTCTCTAAAGCAAATAGATGTTAATCTATCTTTATCATCCGGATCATACGTTACAGTTTCAAAACGTTGATCGCCTTCTATGTATAAGGGATATTCTATCTTATGGGATTCGGAGCGGTACACGCCAATACCAAAACCCGCCGCATCCATTAGCGTATTTAAATTGGAATACACTTTTTTAATGATCTCATCCACCGAACGTGTGGAAGTGATATCATTGCCAATGGTTCCCAAAAGTTTTGTACTCTTAAAAGTGCTTTCTATCTCCTCTTTCTGCCTTGTAACTTCTAATGTTCTTTCTTTCACCTTCTCTTCCATCACCTCAAAACGATTGGCATTCTCAATAGCAATAGCCGTGTAAGTTGCCAACGATTTTAAAATATCTAAATGATAATCGGTGTAAGCATTGCGGTCGAAACTTTGCACCGAAACACAACCCAATACACGGTCGCCAACAATTACGGGATAAAAAATAAGGGAGTGTGGCATATCACCACTCACAACTCTGATGCGTCGAACATATTTGGAGTATTCCTTTTCGTTATCGTTTATGAAGATCTCCTTTTTATTAACTATACACCATACCGAATAGTTATCAATGTCTTCCATTGACACTTCCATGGCATCTTTTCTTAAACCTTTTTCGATTCCATACTTGTACTCAACAACATTTCGCTTTTGATTATACAAACGAACTCCAAAAAATCCGGCATCCATCGATTCGGATACGTATTGATGAAGCTTACCAAAGATCTCTTCAAAATTCAGCGACGAAGTGATCTGCTGCCCAAGTTCGCCTAAACGTTTATTGTTTTGATAAGCGGTCTTTATCTCTTCGGTGCGCTCCATAACACGCGCTTCCAAATTTGTATAAAGATTTGCGTTCTCAATTGCAATGGCTACATACACCGCCATGTTTTTTACCAATTGTACATGGTAATCGGTGTAGGCATGCGCTTTAAAACTTTGAACCGTTATAACACCTAAACGTTTATTATTGTGTGTTACCGGCAAATAAATAATAGACTCAGTATTCTCACCCGCAATTGGTTTCTGTTTAAGTTTACCAGTGTTTACTAGAAAGTTTCCAAAATCATTAACAACATAATCTTCCTGAGAAAAGTATGTTTTTATGGCTGGTCGCTCAGGATTTTTTTCAACGGAGTATGTATGTTGGGGTAGTTTTTTTCCCTTTTCTATTGAGCCCGGAAAAATCATTTCTCTTTTCGCTTCATCATAGATGCCTATACCAAGAACGGAAGCATCCATGAGCGTGTTTAAATTGGCGTAAACCTTATCAATAATATCATTCACCGATAAAGTTGAAGTGATATCATTTCCAATTGTGCCTAATAATTTTGTGCTTTTGTAAGTACGCTCTATTTCTTCTTTTTGTTTTACAACCTCTAATGTACGCTCTGCTACTTTCTCTTCCATTGATTCAAAGAGATTAGCATTCTCCATGGCAATAGCCGTGTATGTAGCGAGTGTTTTTAAAATATCAAGATGATAATCGGTATAAGCATGTTTGGTAAAACTTTGAACACTTATGCAACCAAGTACTTTTTCGCCCATTAATATTGGGTAAAAGATCATAGAGTGTGGCATATCGCCGCTTACTATGCTTATTTGTTTTGTGTATTTTTTATACTCTACGGTAAGGTCATTAATGAAGATCTCTTTTTTGGTAGACACACAGATCACAGAATAACTACCTGTATCAGACATTGGCGATTCAGTGATCTCCTTTAGTCGTAAACCTCTTTCAATGCCATATTTATATTCGATCACATTTTTTTGGTGATTCAATAAATCTACTCCAAAAAAACCAGAATCCATTAAATTGGAAACGCACTTGTACAACTTATTGAATATTTCCTCGAAATTCAACGTAGAAGTGATCTGTTGTCCTAGCTCACTGAGGAGTTTATTATTTTGATAAGCCCGTTCAACTTCTTCTTTCTTTAAAACTGCTTCGGCTGTACGTTCGGCTATTTTTTTGTCCTGCTCCTCATACAAACTTGCATTATCTAAAGCAATAGCGGTATAAGAAGCAAGATTGCGCAATACATTTACCTGATATGGACTATACGCATTTGTGCGGAAACTTTGAACGGTTATTACGCCAACTGTTTTTCCTTTTAAGAACAATGGCAAATAAATAATGGATAATGCCTTTTTTCCGAATGTTGGAACTGCCGATCCTTTAAAATATTTATCTATTTCCTTATCAAAATCGTTTATGATCACTTCTTTTCCGCCTTCAAAACACATCACCGATAATTTTTCCTTATCGGTTATATCATATTTAATATCATTGAATTTTTCTCCGCCTTCAATGAATAAAGGGAAAATGATCTGCTCCTTATCCTCTTTAAATAACCCAATCCCAAATCCGGCAGCATCCATTAAACGGTTCACTTGCCCGTATACTGTATCTACAATATCAACAACGTTCAATTGCGAAATGATCTTTTGACCAATTTCGCCCATCAATACAAGGTTGTTTGAATAGTTCTCTAATTCTTTAGCGCGTTCTTCTAAAATAGTGCGCTCTGTTTGAGATTGCAGAACTCTATTTTGCAATTCAAAACTTTTTGATAGCTGCGCGCTCTTATGATTACGCACATCTTCTTTTGCTTTATGATAGATCTTATAGTAATGAAGCGCTTCGTTTGTTTCTTCTAATTTTTCGTAGAGTTCGGCCAATTTTTCACTCGATTGATAAATTCCCTCTTTGGAACTTACTTGTGTTGAGATATCATACGCCTGCTTAAGGAATTTAACTGCATTATCAAGATCGTTCTTCTTTACATATAAATTACCAATGTCATTAAGTGTAACCGCTTCTCCAAATTTAAATCCAATCTCTTTTCGTATCTCTAAACACTTATTAAAGTAATGATCTGCCTTCTCATACTCTTTAAGTGCTGTGTATGTATTTCCCAAACCATTTAAGGCATAGGCTTCTGCTTGTTTACTTTGAAGGTCTTGAGAAAGTATAAAGCATTTGGTGTAATATTCCAAAGCCTTTACATAATCTTTCAATTTAAGATACGTTTCTGCGATACTATCCAGAACGCTGATCAAACTTTCTCGTGTATTACTATCAGAACTTATTTTTGCACTTTGCAAAAGGGGTTCGAGCGCTTTATCAAATTGTTCAATAGCACAATAAACAGCACCTATTCCATTCAACGCACTAGCTATTCCTTGTTCATTCTTTATTTCGGTATTAATATCTAAACTGGTTTTATAATACCTCATGGCGGTATCATAATCGGAAAGAAAATAAAAGTTGGTACCTAAATTAACGTATACAGTAGCCTCATTTATCTTATCGTTAAGTGCTTTAAAAAGTGCAATTGCCTCAAAACAATATTGAGCGCCCTTTTCATTTTCAGCCATCCAAATATAGAGAGTGCCTAATGTTTTTTTTGCTTGCGCTACTCCAACCGAGTAATTTATTTCCGTAGCTTTTTCTAAAGCAAGAGTGGCAAGCTCCATGGCCTTATCATCGTTCTTGCCCTTAACGTTCCACGCTTCTTTATTAAGGGCATCGATCTCGTGAAGTGTATTATTACCTACGGTTGTTTGCATTTGAAATTACAAGGTAATAAAATTTTTGCAGAATTTTTAATTCCAATTCAATCTATCTAATTGATTTTCAATTGTTTCTAAACTCAATTATTCGATTACATATCATACTCGAATTCCAATGATCAAAATATCATCTACTTGTTCGAGTGCATTTTTCCATTCGTTGAATTTTTGTTCGATAATGATCATCTGCTTTGGCAGAAGTAATTCGCGAATTGACACAACTGTTTCTTGAAGTTGCTTGTATTTAAATTTCTTGCCTTTCATTCCTCCGAACTGATCTGCATATCCGTCTGTGAACATATATATCAGATCTCCTTTTTGCAATTTAAGATGATGCGTTTTAAAAGGAACGGGTGCATCTGTTTTACCAACAGACTGCTTTGTTGGTTTAAGCTCCAAAAACTCGGAAGAAGTATCTTGTGTTTTAATTACCCATAAAGGATTATTTGCTCCGGCCCACATAAATTCGTTTGTTCGCTTATTAATGCAACACAAAGAAATATCCATTCCATCTTTGACATCCTTTGTACTTTTCTCGAACGTTTCTACCACCAATTCTCTTGTTTTATCAAGAATTTCTCCCGGTTCTTTCATCCCAAATTCCAATACCGATCTATTCAAGGCATTGCTACAAACCACTGATACCAAGGCTCCTGGAACACCATGCCCGGTGCAATCTGCTGCTGCAATATAAACTAATTCACCTCTTGTTTCCATCCAATAAAAATCGCCCGCAACAATATCCTTTGGTCTATAAAAAATAAAATTGTCTTCAAAACAAACATCTATTGCTTGTTTTGTTGGCATTATTGCTTCCTGCAATCGTTTGGCATAATTAATGGAATCAACGATCTCTTTTTGTTTTTCTTCAATGATGTTCTTTTGATTGATCACCTCTTGCCTTTGCCCATCGATGATATTCTTTTGTTTTTGAGTTACCTTGAATCTATTAAATATAAATCCTGCAAATGCTACCATCACTATCAAACCAATATAAAGTCCGTAGCGAAATGTTCTTTCTTGTTTGATCTGCGCTTGCTGATTTGCTATTTCAAGATCCGAGATCCGTTTTTCTTCGGTAGCCTTTATACTATCTGCAATAGCCCTTTTGCCAAATTCGTATTTCAATTGATTTTTAATTGCTGCTCGCCGTGTTTCCTTATTATTAATACTATCTCTCATTTGATATTGCAGTTCCTGCATTTTATATGCAGAGGCAAAGTTTCCTTGTTTGAAATAAATATCTTTTAATATAGATGCCGACATTAAAACCCCATTTGGAATTCCAATTTCTTGCGCCATTTTTAAACTTTTACAAGAATTTTCCAAGGCTTTTGAAAGATCTCCTTTGATGAGATAAATATTTCCAATATTATTTAATGAAATTGAAAGTCCATCCTTATCATCCAATTCCCTTTGAATTCTCATCGCCCTATTAAAATACTCCAGTGCTTTAACATATTCCTTTTTCTTTTCAAAGATCCTACCAATGTTATTTAAGCTTACCGAAATCCCTTGTTTGTCGTTTAAGCCTTCTCGCATAGTTAAGGCTTGCTGATAATAGGTCATGGCCTTTTCAATATTTCCATTTACCTTATACAAGTATCCGATATTGCTGTAGGCATTTGCTATTCCTTTTTGATCGCCGCCTTTTAACTGATAGGTTAAAGCCCTTAATGCATACTCTAGCGCTTTTTCTCGCTCTCCTTGTCCTTCATATAACACAGCAAGGTTATTTAAAATAGTTGCTACTCCTGCATCATCTTTTGCTTTCTCGTACATGGAAAGTGTTTGTTCCGAATATTTTAAAGCCTTCACAATATCTCCTTGCATGGAATATGTTTGGGCTAAACTGTTATAACAATTTGCAAGCCTTTTTTGATCTCCCAACTCTTTCTCCATTTCCAAAGTTTTCAAAAAAGCAGCTTGTGCATTTATAACATCGCCTTTTCCTACATTAATAAATCCTATATTACTCGTAGCAATAGCAAGGTACTTTAAATAGAATTTATAAAGCGGTTTTCCTTTTGTTTCTGTTCTTAATTTAGCTTTAGCAATGTCTCTTAATTTTTCATTGTATTTGGGCCATACCTCATCACTTAACTCTAATTCAATTACTGAACTCAATATTTTACAGCGGGTAGTATCATTTAAGTTTCCTTTAAGAACATTTTTCAATGAATCAAGATTCTGAGCTATACCGTTTGTTATGCATAAACTGCACAGAAAAAGAAAAGAAATAAATTTATTTTTCATACATCGTTGTTTTGTTCCAAAAAAAAACTACCCCGTGAAGGGTAGTTAAATATAAGAAATATTGCGAGAATTACTATTTTGCGCTCTAAATCTATTAAGCCTCCACCGTTTCGTTCATATAGGCCTCTATTGGTGCACATGAACAGATCAAGTTTCTATCACCATAAGCATTATCTACTTTACCAACACTTGGCCAAAATTTATTAGCTCTTACCCATGGTAATGGAAAAGCCGCTTTTTCGCGACCATACGGCTTATTATAATTATCAGATACAATTAATTTAACTGTATGTGGCGCATTTTTAATAACGTTATTTGCTTTATCAGCTTTGCCATCCACGATCTCTTGTATTTCTTTTCTGATGGAGATCATCGCTTCACAAAAACGATCAAGTTCTTCTTTACTTTCGCTTTCGGTTGGCTCTACCATTAATGTATTTACCACAGGGAAAGCAACCGTTGGTGCATGGAACCCATAATCCATTAAGCGTTTTGCAATATCTGCTACCTCAACACCACTTGCCATTTTAAAATCGTTGCAATCCAAGATCATTTCGTGTGCGCAACGACCTTTTGAGCCTGTATAAAGAATTTTATAATGATCCTTTAATATGTCTTTCATGTAATTCGCATTCAAAATAGCCATTTCGGTTGCGGCCTTTAAACCATCGCTTCCCAACATTTTTACATAACCATAACTGATCAATAAAATTAAAGCACTTCCAAATGGCGCAGAGCTCACTGCGTGTATTCCTTTTTCGCTTCCTGTATTTACAACCGGATGCGAAGGTAAATACGGTACTAATTTTTCAACTACACCAATTGGGCCCATACCAGGACCACCGCCACCATGAGGAATAGCAAATGTTTTATGCAAATTTAAATGGCAAACATCTGCGCCAATATTTCCTGGCGATGTTAAACCAACTTGCGCATTCATGTTTGCACCGTCCATATAAACTAATCCACCATTGTCGTGAATGATCTTTGTGATCTCTGTAATTCCTTCTTCGTAAACACCGTGTGTACTTGGGTAGGTGATCATGATGCAACTTAATTTTTCTTTATGCTGTTCAGCTTTTGCTTTTAGATCGGCTACATCAACGTTTCCCTTATCATCACATTTTACAATGATAATATCCATTCCTGCCATGGCAGCACTTGCCGGATTTGTTCCGTGAGCCGATTGCGGAATTAAAGCAACATTGCGATGCGCCCCATTATTTGCTATATGGTATTGACGAATTACCATCAAGCCGGCATACTCACCTTGAGCACCTGAATTTGGTTGGAAACTCATTTTTGCAAAACCCGTGATGTTACTAAGATCTTTATCCAATGTATTGATCAATTCTAAATAACCCGCTGCTTGATCGATAGGTACAAACGGATGAATATTTGCAAACTCAGGCCATGTTAATGGTAATAATTCTGAAGCTGCATTTAATTTCATGGTACACGATCCCAATGAGATCATTGAATGCACCAATGAAAGATCTTTGTTCTCCAAACGTTTTATATAACGCATCATATCACTTTCGCTGTGAAATGTATTGAATGTTGGATGCGTTAAGAAGTGCGAGGTACGATTGACGATTGACGAAGCTATCAACTTAGATTGGCCAATAACACTAACAGCTTTTGCACCAAATACAGATAATACATCATTAATATCTTCGACCTCTACTGTTTGATCTAAAGAAATACCAACATGTTTGTCGTCTATCTTTCTAAAATTAATTCCTTTTGCTTCTGCATCTGAAATAATTTTTTTAGAATCGCATACCACAACAATGGTGTCAAAATATATTTTGTTGTTTAAAGTTAAGCCTGCTTTTTTTAATTCTTCGGCAACTGTGTTTGTTGCATTGTGAACTCCTTGCGCAATAGCTTTTATACCTTCTTGTCCGTGATACACTGCATACATACTTGCCATGATAGCGAGCAGTGCTTGCGCTGTACAAATATTTGAAGTTGCTTTATCGCGCTTGATATGTTGCTCTCTCGTTTGCAAAGCCATACGCAAAGCTTGATTACCTTCGCCGTCAATACTCACGCCAATGATACGGCCCGGAATTAATCGTTTATAATCTTCTTTGCATGTGAAAAATGCAGCGTGCGGTCCACCATAACCCAACGGAACACCAAAACGTTGTGAGTTTCCGTATACAACATCAGCACCCCACTCGCCCGGAGGAGTTAATAATGCTAATGCTAAAAGATCAGAACCAACAGCTACTTGAATTTCTAGGGCTTTACATTTTTCGATGTACTTGCTATAATCAATTGCTTCGCCATTGATATCAGGATACTGAATTATAGATCCAAAATACGAGGCGTCTAAATTTATTGAATTAATATCGCCAACAACAACTTCAATTCCTACAGGATTAGAGCGTGTTTTAATAACGTCTATCACTTGAGGAAATAATGTATTACTTACAAATAATTTATTGGCATTTGCTCTTTGTTTGTCTCTACTGCGATTTGAATAGAACATAAATACCGCTTCTGCGGCTGCCGTTGCTTCATCTAACAAACTTGCATTGGCAATTGGCATGGCGGTAAGATCCATTACCATTGTTTGGAAATTTAAAATGGCTTCTAAGCGTCCTTGCGCTATTTCCGCTTGATAAGGTGTATATGCTGTATACCAACCCGGATTTTCTAAAACGTTACGCTGAATAACAGCTGGCAAAATAGTATTGTAATAGCCTAAGCCAATATAACTACGAAATACTTTATTCTTTTTTCCTAATGCACGTAAATGTTTGCTGTATTGAAACTCGCTCATAGCGGCACCCACTTTTAATGGCTCTTTTAAACGAATGTTTGCCGGAACAGTTTGATTGATCAATTCATCTACACTTGAAACGCCGATCTTTTTCAGCATTTGTTTCACTTCGTGTTCGCGCGGACCATTGTGGCGCGAAACAAATTTGTCTGTGTTCATACTCAGTAGATTTTAAAAATTAGAGGGACAAATATAACAATTCCTAAGGGGTTTTGAAAGCCAAAAAAAGTTGAAAACCAGTTGAAAAGTAGTGTTTTTTAGAGGCAGAAGCTACAGAGAAGCCCTTGGCCGCTCACAGAATATGCACGGAGGTCATAGAGTATAGCTGAATTTATTCTTTTATGATCTTTTTATTCTACAAATCTTAATAGAATAACGAATGTTCTATTCTCGAAAAATTCTCGTCAACTAACGTAAGCCGGCATTTATTTCGGCTAATGCTTTAGAGCCAGGACAAAGATCCGATTTACCTAATGTATTTAAAGGTCTATCACTGGTTTGAAGTAAATGATGTAAATCTTTACTGTCAGGATTTACATATAATAATCCTGTAAGGATTTCGTTTTTTGATTTGGCATTTAATACTGCGTTCATAGCCGACTGGCGGCTTAACGGATCCCAATCTTCTGATAATTTGTGTAGATCAATTATTGAACCATCATGCATTTTCACTTGCTTATGACTTCCTTTTCCATAAGTTACGCTTATTTCTTGCATTTGAGGAACAAAATCAACTGTTGCTGTTGCTTCCACATGTTCGCGAACAAAATCATATGATTTAGTTGAGCCAACGTTATTATTAAATGTAACACAAGGAGAAATTACATTTATAAATGCAAAACCCGGATGTTTCATCCCTGCTTTAATGAGTGGGATCAATTGTGCTTTATCGCCCGAAAAACTTTGCGCTACAAATGTTGCACCTAATTCAATGGCTAAACTTGCAAGGTCTATAGATTCAAATAAGTTTACTTGTCCTGTTTTATTTTTAGAACCTTCATCAGCTGTTGCAGAATCTTGTCCTTTTGTTAAACCATAACAACCATTGTTCATCACAATGTAGATCATATTAAGATTACGACGTATAACGTGCACAAATTGCCCCATACCAATAGAGGCTGTATCTCCGTCGCCCGAAACTCCAAGATAGATCAGATCGCGATTAGCCATGTTTGCCCCCGTTGCAACAGAAGGCATACGGCCGTGAACAGAATTGAAACCATGAGAATTACTTAAAAAATACGCTGGTGTTTTTGACGAACAACCAATACCTGAAAGTTTTGCTAAGCGGTGCGGTTCAATATTCATTTCGTAACAAGCCTGAATTACACCTGCACTTATAGAATCGTGGCCGCATCCGGCACATAGTGTAGAAAGGGATCCTTCGTAATAATCAATTGTATATCCTAGTTTATTTTTAGGTAATTCGGGGTGTCGGAATGTTGGGCGAACGTAGCTCATAATTATGCCTTTTTTGATTTTTTAGAACCTGATAAATTTTTAGCAACCTGCTCCAAAATATTATCGGCTGTAATTGGTAATCCATTGTAATTTAAAATAGAGATCAATTTAGCAGGATCAATTCCTAATTCGATCATCAACAAACTTTTCATTTGCGCATCGCGATTTTGCTCTATAACAAAAACACGTTTGTGTGAATTAATAAAATCCTCTACGGTTTTATTGAACGGAAAAGATTTTAGGCGAATGGCATCAACAGGCTTGCCTTGTTCCTGTAAAATATCCATTGCTTCTTCTGCTGCGTATTGAGATGTTCCGAAAAATAAAATTCCATTCTCGGATTTTTTTGTTTTTTGATATAGTTGTGGCGCTGGAACCATTTTTTTTGCTGTATCCCATTTTTTCATCAAGCGATCCATATTACGTTGGTAAGAACCGCTATCCTCTGTATAAACTGCATATTCATCTCTAGATGTTCCGCGTGTAAAAAACGAGCCTTTAGATGGATGAGTTCCTGGAATTGTGCGATATGTAATACCATCTTTATCTACATCTAAGTAGCGACCAAATTTTTCAATTTTCTCAAGTGCATCTGCATCTAAAACTTTTCCGCGTTTGTATTCACGCTTATCATCCCAAACTAATGGCGGAGTCATGTGATCATTCATTCCCAGATCTAGATCTGTCATTATAATAATCGGCGTTTGTAATCCTTCTGCGAGGTCAAAAGACTCAACCGTTAAATCAAAACACTCTTTTGGTGTTGACGGGAAAAGTAAAACGTGTTTAGTGTCTCCGTGTGAAGCATAAGCCCCTTCCAAAATATCTGACTGTTGCGTTCTTGTTGGCATACCGGTAGATGGTCCTGTGCGTTGTACATCCACCAAAACAGCTGGTATTTCGGCAAAGTAAGCTAATCCTAAAAACTCATTCATTAAAGATAAACCAGGACCGCTAGTAGCAGTAAATGAACGTGCGCCATTCCAATTTGCGCCTATAACCATTCCTATGGCGGCTAACTCATCTTCTGCTTGTACAATGGCTACATTTTTTTTGCCAGTAACTTTATCAGTGCGAAATTCAGCCGCAAAATCGCTAAATCCTTCAACAACCGAAGTGGAAGGTGTGATAGGATACCATGCAGCAAAAGTTGCACCGCCATAAACTGCACCTAAACCACAAGCAGCATTACCTTCCATCATGATCCAATCTTTTACTAGATTTCTTCTCTCAACACGAATATCTAAAGGGTATTCAAAATTTGCTTTTACATATTCTATTCCAAGTTGTAATGCTTTAACGTTCATTGGAATTAATTTCTCTTTTCCTTTGAATTGTTCTGCTAAGAGCCCTTCCATTACGTTAAATTCAATATCTAATAAAGCAATTAATGCCCCAACATAAACTATGTTCTTAAATAATTGACGTTGACGGGCATCTGTATACGCTTCGTTACAGATTTCCATTAATGGAATGCCGATATAATTAATATCACTTCGGTGATACTGAGAATGTAATGGTTTTGAACTATCGAATAAAAAATAACCGCCTTTTCTTACCGACTTCACATCGTTGAGCATACTTTGAGGATTAACCGCCACCATAAGATCAATACCTTCTCTGCGTCCTAAATATCCTTTTTCGCTTACGCGTACTTCGTACCACGTTGGCAAACCTTGAATGTTAGAGGGGAAAATATTTTTTGGGGTAACAGGAATTCCCATTCTGAAAATTGCCTTTGTAAACAAAAAATTTGCACTTGCAGAACCAGTTCCGTTAACGTTAGCAAATCGGATCACAAAATCATTCAACTTACTTTTTATGATCACTTTTGCATCCGTTTTCTTTTTAGCTTTTTTCACAGACGCCTTCTTAGCCACCTTTTTGATGCTTTTTTTGCTCGCAACTTTAACGGATCTCTTTACTACCTTTTTAGTTACCTTCTTGTTCACTTTTTTCTTTGGCTTTTTTAACATCCTGTATGTGTTTTAGTTACGTTGTAGAAGAATTTTTGCATATCCCAAGCAGCAGTAGGACAACGTTCGGCGCATAATCCACAATGCAAACAAACATTCTCATCTTTTATCATTACTCGTTTTGTTGGTAGAACATCTGATACATAAAGATCTTGTGTTTTATTTGTAGCAGGCATTTTTAACATGCCGCGCAGATCGCTTTCCTCTTCAGCATTTTCGGTAAAAGTGATACAAGCTGTAGGGCAAACATCCATACAAGCATCGCACTCAATACATTTGGTTTCTGTAAATACAGTTTGAACATCACAGTTTAAACAACGTTCTGCTTCCTTAAATCCTGTTAAACGATCAAACCCTAATTCAACTTCTTTTTTTCTATTTGAAAGCGTTAGTTTTTTATCGGCTTGCGGCACAACATAACGCAGATCGCTTGTAACTTCACTATCGTAACTCCATTCGTGAATTCCCATTTTTTGACTAACCAAATTCACCATTGGATCCAAGCGCTTGTTTAGATCAATACCGTTGCAAAAATTATTTATTGAAACAGCTGCCTGATGTCCGTGAGCAACAGCCGTAATAACGTTCTTAGGCCCCCAAGCTGAATCTCCACCAAAAAATACTTTAGGGTTTGTAGACACAAACGTCTTTTCATCAACAGTTGGCATTTCCCACTTATCAAATTCAATTCCCAGATCGCGTTCAATCCAAGGAAAACTATTCTCTTGTCCTACTGCGATCAATACATCATCCGTTTCAATAAAAACATCATCACCGCCAACAGAAACTAGTTTTCTTTTTCCGCCTTCGTAAACTGCTGTTACTTTTTCGAAGGTCATTCCTTTTAATACGCCATTCTCAATCACGAAAGATTTTGGAACGTGATTATCAATGATAGGAATATCTTCATGTGCTGCATCTTCCTTTTCCCAAGGAGAAGCTTTCATTTCGGCAAACGGAGAACGCACAACAACCTTTACATGTGTTCCGCCTAAGCGACGTGCAGTTCGACAACAATCCATCGCTGTATTTCCACCTCCAAGTACAATAACTTTTTTACCGATCTTCGTTGTGTGTTCAAACGCAACACTGCCTAACCAATTAATTCCAAGGTGAATATTAGCTGCGCCTTCTTTGCGACCAGGAAGATCAGGAAGATCTCTTCCGCGCGGTGCTCCTGTTCCAACAAAAACAGCATCATAATCTTTACTCAATACTTCTTCTTTCATGCTTTTTATATAATGATTGAAGTGAGAGTGAATTCCTAGATCTAAAATATAATTTACTTCTTCGTCTAAAACAGTTTCGGGCAAGCGGAAAGAAGGAATTTGACTACGCATAAATCCTCCGCCCTTTTTCTGTTCGTCAAATAAATGTAGTTCGTAACCTAAAGGAGCAAGATCGCGTGCAACAGTTAAGGATGCAGGACCGCCACCAATTAAAGCAACTTTTTTACCGTTTGATTTAAACGGACCTTTTGGCATTAATTTTTTTACATCGTCTTTATCTGCATTATCTGCAGCAACACGTTTTAGTCGGCAAATAGCAACCGGCTCCTCATCAACGCGGCCTCTGCGACAAGCAGGTTCACAAGGACGGTCACAAGTTCTTCCTAATACTCCAGGGAAAACGTTAGAATCCCAATTGACCATATAGGCTGCCGTGTAATCACCAGCGGCTATAAGTCGTATATATTCAGGAACGGGCGTATGCGCCGGACAAGCGTATTGACAGTCGACCACTTTATGGAAATATTCAGGGTCTTTAATGTTGGTTGGTTTCAATGTGTAATTTTTTTAATTATCAGTGTTATTCTATAAAATTATACTGACAAATATGTAAATATTCGGCTTTACTTCCAAGCAAATATCAATAATTATTAAAGGATTTAACGGGTATCATTTACTACCTGAATACAGCTAAAAAGCAAATGGGTAGATCAGGCCTAAATTATGGATTAACCACCTAATCAATTAATTAATTGCTTTGGGTGCTAAAATTTATAATAAACCAAGTAATATTATACCTTTCAAGGTGGTCCTCAAACAGCTTTTTTTCTTGATAAATAATAAACCGGAATTCCGACAAGAGTTATTACTATACCCAATAGAGAATTAATAATGGGGCTTGAACCTGAATTATAATTACAAATATCGTTGTAAAGTGTTGACCCTAGAAAGAAAAGTACAAAGGCAACAAATACTATTGGAATAATTGGATAGCCCCAAACTTTATAAGGACGAGGAACATCTTTTATTCGGATCCTTAAAATAATTACTCCGAGTGTGCTCATGCCGTAAAAGAACCAACTTACAAATACCAGCATATCTGTAAGCATATCAAATGATCCACTAATAATTAAAACCATTGTCCAAACTGAATTCCATATTAAAGCATTTCCTGGAGTTTTATATTTTGGCTGAATTTTTGCTGCGTTACCAAACCATTTATTTTCTTCCCCTAAGGCGTAAGTAGTTCGAGCGGTTGCTAAAACATTGGCATTTGCGGCACCTAAAGTTGAAAGCATTACCAATAATGCAATAATTGATCCTCCAATACTTCCCCAGGCGATTCGCGCTGCATCGGAAGCAACAAAAGAAGAAGTTGCCATATTTTCTATTGGTAAAACGTAAGCATATGCTAAACTTATGAGCGTATAAGTGGCCACACAAAACAACAATCCTGTAAATAATCCTTTGGGTATATTTTTTTTCGGATCTTTAATTTCGCCTGCAACAAACGTAATATTATTCCAGCCGTCGTAAGCCCAAAACGCACCAGACAATGCTGCCATGTAAGCCCCAACCAATGCCCAGCCGGAAGGCATAGTTGAAGATGGTGTAATAATATTATGTACGGAGCCATTTGAAGAAAAGAAAATTCCTAACACTAAAATGAATATGGCAATGATTTTCATGAAGGTTAAAACGCGTTGTAATGCGCCGCTTTCCTTTACCCCCATGTAATTTACGCCGGTAAGAATGAGGATCAAAAGAATAGTTAATAATTTAACGCCAAAATTTTTGAGAAAGAAAATGGTTCCTATAAATGGAATATTAAAATGATATGCCAACTCGGTTGCCTCAGAAAAACGAGGCAATGCGATAAAATAGTTAGTGTATTCGGAAAACACGTAAGCTATTGATGCGTTACCTGCGGTATTGGAAACAGCAAAAGCTGCCCACCCATACACGAAAGAGAAACCATTGCCGTAAATTTTTTTGAAGAACACTAAAGGTCCGCCGGTTTCGGGAAACATAGTTGCCAATTCACAATTAGACAAAGCCCCGCATAAGGAAACTAAACCTGCAACTAACCAAACACTTAATAATAAAATGGGTGAGCCTAATTGTGAAGCCATTAAAGCAGGCTTCATAAAAATACCTGAACCAATTACTCCGCCAATTACAATGGCAATGGTGGTATTTAGTGTAATGGTTCGGTTAAAGCCACTCATTACCCAATGAACTCAGCAATGAGAGAATGAAAATGATGTGTGCCTTGTTCGCGGGTAACAGAATATCTTCCGTGTTTATAAAAACGAGAACGCACTCCTTTTTGTACGTTTTCTACAACTTCTTCATCTTCCATTTCTACCGAATTAAGGTCTCCACCAGCACCCATATTCAATTTACTCTCATCGGTAACATAAATTAAGAATGAAACTTTGGTTTCGCTTACGCCGATTGGCTTAACAAGATTTACGGAAATGCCCCAAGGGTAAAAGTTGAGCATTACATTTGGAAATGCCCAGAAATAATAGCCGGCGATATTTTTTCCGAAGTCGGGCGAAGTTTTCGGAAGATCAAAACATGTATCACCTTCTTTTGCAATTCCAATTTGAACATTTGAATAACGAAATAACTCTGTGGTATAATTTCCAAAATCCAACACATCATTTAAGCCAGGGTGCACGAAAGGGATATGAAAACCTTCCAGATAATTTTCGCAATACAAAGCCCAGTTCGCCTTAACGGTATAATCTTTTGAAAGATCAGCGCGAAATTGCAATTTATCCATTGGAAACCATTCCATGCGCCTTTGAATATCTTGGTAAATATCTTTTGCCGGAATTTTTGGATCTAAACTTGTAAATAAGAATTTTCCCCATTGAAATAAAGACAATTCATGAAGGTCATCGTCTTTCGTTGGAAAGTTTTCTACTTCCTTAAACTCCGGCATTGAAACAAATTTTCCATCGTGCGAAAACTTACGGCCATGGTATTTACAAACGATCGCATGCAATTTGCAAGGCTCGTTCACTAATAAATTTCCGCGATGCGTGCAAACATTACTTAAACAATGCAGTTTATTGTCTTTATCTTTTGTGAGAACCAAAGGTTCATTCAAATAATTTTCTAATAGAATAAATGGGTGTGCTGAATTTGATTCTTCTACTTTATCGGTATCCGGTATAAATTGCCATGAGCTCTCAAAGATCTTCTTTTTAGATAGTTCAAAATATTTTTCGGTATTGTAAAACTCTGTGGCTATGGTTTTAGCCCTGGCAATATTTGGGTCGATGAAAAAATCTCTCATAAGAAAATTAGTTGGCTCAAAGTAAATGTAAGAAATTAAAGTAAACCAAAACACCTCTTTTGAAGCCATTTAATTATTGAAATTTTTGCAGCCGTTCGACTCCCTGCTTAGCCAGTAAGGCAGGCGCTCAAGATAACAGAGTTCAAAAACCGATAAATAACTACTCCTCTACATCCAACCTTAATTTATGCAGGAAGCGATGAAACACTGGACTAAATAAGACCGCCACGCTAGTTAAAAAAGCAACACCGCTATAAATAGTCGAACCTCAAAAAGTATTTTTATTATTTGGGCGCCTTATCGGGCTATCACTTCAAGCTTGTTTGTCCTTTGCTATGTTTGTCGCACTGCGG
>JAWXAS010000183.1:0-5278 GCA_034439635.1 Bacteroidota bacterium
CCGCAGTGCGACAAACATAGCAAAGGACAAACAAGCTTGAAGTGATAGCCCGATAAGGCGCCCAAATAATAAAAATACTTTTTGAGGTTCGACTAAATAAACAAGAAGGCTAAGCCTTCGGTATCGCAAAGAGATTCCTGCTTTTACTATTTGATAACGGCTCCTTCTTTGCGAGTGCGTGGCAACTTTGCCTACCTTTATAACAACAGCTTTGCGAACTTAGCGCGTTTTTCGCGCGATACTAAAAGTCGCTTTGCGGTTTCTGCCTCTAAAGTCTGAAAGAAATATACTTTATATCCTCACCTTTATCTGTAAATAGTTTTTCGTAGTACGTTTTAATGGCCGTCAATTCTTTTCTATCCTCAGGGCAATTCTTATATAGATCGTTGGTATGCCATATCAATTCGTGTTTATTCTCAGTAATAACATCCAAGGTGTATTCGTACAAACTTGTGCTATCTGTTTTTAAATGTATGATGCCATTGGGCTTAATGATCTTTTTGTAACGATCTAAAAATCGCTGGCAGGTAAGTCGTTTTCTTTCGCGGGGTTTTTGCATTTGTGGATCAGGAAAGGTGATCCATATCTCATCTACTTCGGCTTCACTGAAGCAATGATGAATAAAATCAATGCGTGTTCTAATAAAAGCAATATTAGTAAGCTTATTATCTAAAGCAAAATTAGCGCCCGTCCAAAGGCGATTACCTTTAACATCGATACCGATATAATTTTTATTTTTATTGGCTTCTCCCAAGCCTACGGTATACTCTCCTCTACCACAACCTAATTCCAATACCAAAGGATGATCGTTTTTAAACAACTCCCTACGCCAGTTTCCTTTCATACTAAATCCCTTTTGGATCTGCTCAAAAAAGAAGGAAAAGCAATTCTCAAAACGCTCTATATCTGCAAATTTTTCGAGTTTATTAGGCATTTCTTAGCTGTTTTTTACCAGTTCGCAAATATACACATTCAACTTATACCAATTCTAGGCTTAAAATATTCATAAAATTATTGACTTTATTTTAAACTGTACAATGGTTAATACCGATCGAAAATCTGTAGGTATAAAATTTGGATAAGGCAAATGGAGCATCGGTATTATTTGTTATCTTTAAACTTTAAATTATAGTACTCTATGAACACTTTTAACAGAACTAAAATTGTTGCCACCATGGGCCCGGCTACCGATGATATTGCGGTACTCGAAGAAATGATGAACAACGGTTTAGATATTTGTCGCATCAACTTTTCGCATGGCGATTATAGTGCCGTTGAAAATACCATTAGTAATATTCGTGCTTTAAATAAAAAACTGAACAGACACGTTGGCATCCTAGGGGATCTTCAAGGACCGAAATTACGCATTGGAGTTATAAAAGATAAAGTAGTTCAGTTAGAAAATGGAAAAGAGATCGTTATTACTACTATAGAACAAGAGGGAGATGCAAATAGAATTTATATCACTTATCCAAATTTTCCAAAAGATGTTCAGGTTGGGGAATTAGTTTTAATTGACGATGGGAAAATTCATTTAAAAGTTGTTTCTACTAACGGAAAAGACGAAGTAAGATGTGCAGTTATAAGCGGCGGGCCCTTAAGTTCAAAAAAAGGCGTTAACCTTCCTAATACAAAAATATCATTGCCATGTTTAACTGTAAAAGATCTTCGTGATCTTGATTTTGCTTTAAATCATGATTTTGATTGGATCGCACTATCCTTTGTAAGAAGTGTAACTGATGTGGTAGAATTAAAAGACATCATTAAACACAAAGGCAAACGCGCCAAAGTAATTTCAAAAATAGAAAAGCCAGAAGCAATTCTTGAGATAGATAATATTATTGATGTATCGGATGGCATCATGGTAGCACGTGGTGATCTTGGTGTTGAATTACCAATGGAACAAGTTCCTATGTTACAAAAAATGTTGGTTGAAAAATGCGTGAACTATTCTAAGCCGGTCATCATTGCAACTCAGATGATGGAAAGTATGATCACAAGTTTTACACCAACTCGCGCTGAGGTAAATGACGTAGCTAATGCCGTAATGGATGGTGCTGATGCAGTGATGTTAAGTGCAGAAACTTCGGTTGGAAAATATCCTATCAAAGTTATTGAGATCATGCGCAAAGTGATAGAGCAAGTGGAAAAAGTGGATACTATTTATTATCGCGAACATTTACCTCAACTTAAAACCATCACCTACATCACTGATAGCATTTGTTATAACGCTGTTACATTGTGTCATCACTCCGAAGCAAAAGCAATTATTAGTATGACCAATAGTGGTTATACTGCTTTTAAATTATCGAGCCACCGGCCAAAAGCACATATTTTTATTTTTACCGATAACCGTCATTTACTTACTACCTTAAGTTTGGTATGGGGAGTACGCGGTTATTATTACGATAAATATGAAAGTACAGATGAGACCATCAACGATTTAAAAGATTTTATAAAGGCTCAGGGCTTTTTAAAAGTAGATGATCTTGTAGTGAACATTGCCAGTATGCCAATGAAAGAACGTGGCCGTACGAATATGATGAAATTAAGTTATATTCAATAATGTGGCTCAAAGCGCCTAACATAAATTGCACACATGGTTTTTCTACACGCGAAGGCGGAGTAAGTACCGATTCATTTCATGGTTTGAATTTGGGTGGCTCTGAAGATGATCCAAAACTTATTTTACAAAACAGAACTCTGGCCCTTTCCGAACTTGGATTGAGACTGGATGATCTTTGTAATTTAAAACAAGTACACGGCACTACCGTAAAAAATGCCATCATCGGTCAGCAAGAAGGTGATGCGCTTGTAACCAACGAGCCCGGTTTAATTTTAGCTGTAAGTGTTGCCGATTGCTTTCCTGTTTTATTTTTTGATGAAGAAAATGTGGTGATTGGCGCAGCGCATGCAGGTTGGCGCGGAACAGTGGGCCGAATAGTTGAAAAAACCATTGATGAAATGATAAAGCTTGGCGCAGAAGTAGATCATATTAAGGTTGCCATTGGCCAAGGTATTTGCAAAACTCATTTTGAAGTTGGTCCTGAAGTTACCGAAGAATTTCGTCAGGTAGGTTTTCCGGAACAATTTTTAACCAATAATAAAATTGATCTTGCCGGATGTAATAGGTTTGTTTTATTGGATAATGGAATTGATAAAAGAAATATCTGGACCATGAACCGGTGCAGCTTTGAACCCGAATTATATAGTTATCGCCGCGATAAAGCAACCACGGGCCGCATGTGGGGTTTAATTAGTTTGAAATAAAAAAGCCTCCGCTTTCGCGAAGGCTTTAAATAATAAAGTGCTATACTTATTTCTTTTTGTCTGGAGCAGCTTTTGCACCTGCAGCCGGAGTTGCTGCAGCCGGAGTTGCTGTTGCACCTGCAGCCGGAGCTGTTGATGTTCCTGGGGCCGGAGTAGTTTCTTCGGCAACAACCGCACGAGTAACTTGTACGCTTACTACAGTGATATTATCAGGATGTAATATAGTAATTCCATCTAATTTAATATCGCCAGCAGCAATAGCTTTACCAATAGTTAATTTCTCAATATTCAATTCAATGCGCTCAGGCAATTTGCTAACTAAGCCTTTCACCTTCAATTTACGCATTTTGATATGCAATTTACCTCCATCTTTAACGCCCTCAGCCATACCAATAGTTTTAATAGGCAAATGAACTGTTACAGGTTTGCCCTCTACAATTTGTAAAAAATCGGCATGGATCAATTTATCACTTACCTTATGGAATTGTGATTCTTGCAAAACTGTTTTGTAAGTTTTACCATCCAAATTGATCTCTACGATACTTGTTTCAGGAGTGTAGATCACATCTTTAAATGCGCGTGTATCTGCGTGGAAATGTACTTGTTCATTTCCGCCATAAATTACACATGGAACATGACCTTTTGCTCTAAGAGCATTAGCATCTGTCTTCCCTACGTTCGCTCTAAGCGAACCGCTCAACGATACTGTTTTCATTTTTTTAATTTTTATGAGTTAAGTTCTACGCCCGTTTCATAGTTCTCAACTCTGTTATTTACTACGGGTTATACTATAAAGTTTGAGCTGATAGATTCGTAATTGTGAACGCTATTGATCACTTTTGCGAATAAATCGGCAATACTTAATACTTTTATCTTTTCACTTTCTTGCTTTAAAGGAATAGTATCTGTTACAATTAATTCTTTCAATTTTGATTTGGTAATATTTTCATAAGCCTTACCTGATAGCACGGGATGCGTACAAATTGCTCTCACACTCAATGCGCCTCTTTCCATCATCATATCAGCAGCTTTGCATAATGTTCCACCTGTATCTACAAGATCATCTACCAACATAATATTTTTTCCCTCTATTTCTCCAATAGCCGTCATACTTTCTATCACATTTGCTTTGGCGCGTTGCTTGTAACAAATTACAAGATCTGCATTCAAATGTTTTGCATAAGCATTGGCGCGTTTGCTACCACCCATATCAGGGGCAGCCACTGCCAAATTGCTTAAGTTAAGCGATTGTATATAGGGCATAAATACAGTTGAAGCATATAAATGATCAACCGGTACGTTAAAAAAACCTTGAATTTGATCGGCATGAAGATCCATTGTCATCACACGAGTTGCCCCGGCCACTGCCAACATATCAGCTACCAATTTAGCGCCAATTGCTACACGTGGTTGATCTTTGCGATCTTGACGTGCGTATCCAAAATAAGGAAGTACTGCAATGATGTTGCGAGCGCTTGCGCGTTTGGCGGCATCTATCAACAATAACATTTCCATTAAATTATCGGCAGGCGGCATGGTACTTTGTATAATAAATACACTTTGCCCACGTATACTTTCTTCGTAAGATACTTGCAATTCACCATCGCTAAAACGATAATGCTCTACTTTACCTAAATGCTGTCCGTAGGCTTTGGCTATTTTTGTAGCCACTACATCGGATGCAATTCCTGAAAATAAACGAACCTCTGATTCCATGTTTTTAAAAAGGAGTGCAAATATAGTGATTTTGATGGTTTTGGGCAATTTTTTTGGTCAAGTGCTAAAGAAAATATAGCTTTGTAGCCCTTATTAAATCTCGTTTTTAACAGAAAAGCTACATGGCGGCACCAATACTTCGCCACTGCTGATCGGGACGGTAAAGCCGCGAAGGAATTGCAGAGAAGCAATTGAAAAATCAAATATGCCCGGATGGCGGAATTGGTAGACGCGCTGGTCTCAAACACCAGTATCTTCACTGATATCTCGGTTCGACCCCGAGTTCGGGTAC
>JAWXAS010000184.1:0-40809 GCA_034439635.1 Bacteroidota bacterium
TTAGGGCTTTGCTTAATGTTTGCGCTACGAGGAGACTCCGCTTTTTCAGCGGAGACCCCGCAGTGCGACAAAAATAGCAAAGGACAAACAAGCTTGAAGCGATAGCCCTATAAGGCGCCCAAATAATAAAAAATACTTTTTGAGGTTCGACTAATTATTCAAAAGTAGAATATACTAATTGCCAATTTTTAAAATAATGAACTCTGTTCTTCGGTTCACTGCATGTTCCTCTTCGGCACAAGGCGAAGGCTTTGGCCCCTCGCAAGCACAGTTATTCAATAATTTACTTTCGCCATACCCTTTACCGGAGATGCGAGCGGGGTTTGTAATGCGTTGTTTGATGTAATCCACACTCGCTTTAGCACGTTTATCCGAAAGTTTTAAATTGGCAGCTTTTCCACTTCTACAGTCGGTGTGAGCACCTAACTCTACTACCATATCCGGATTTTCGTTCATGATCTTTACTATTTTATCCAGTTCCTTTGCGGCATCCACACGAATATTGAATTTAGCTAGGTCAAAATAAATATTTCCCAAATTACTCATCTTCGCAAGATCTCCACCCAATTCCACTTTTTCCAAATTCACATTCAACATCTCATGAATTTTTTGGTCGCCCACCGCTTTTAATTTCCATCGAAAGTCTATGGTTTTTGTAACATACCCACCTTTACTAATTTCAATGGTATACCTCAGCGAATCGTTGAGCTTATTATCAAATAATCCCATTTTAAACATCCCCGACGAAGGTGTAACACTACTTGTTACTTTGGCGTACTCACTTATAAATGTAACCTTCACATTTTCCAAAGGTATTTTGGTTTTGTTATCGGTAATAAAAGCTAACAACGTAAATTCAGGAACCTTGTCTAACACAAGATCAACGCCCACCGTATTTTCGGACACTGCTGTTGTAAAACGTTTACTCCGTTCATAATAATCTTCCTTTTTAGCTTCTATCCGGTATTGCCCTGTGGTACTAACAAACAACACATAGGTTCCGTTTTTTTTTGTACATACCTTGTCAAGTATCTTTCCAAACCTACTGGTTAAAAACACTGCGGCTTCATGTATAGGGTTTCCTTCCGAATCGGTAATAGTTCCTTTGATCATTTTTCCAAAATCAAATGGCTTTAAAAGATCAAATCCATACACATCGTCATTTCCCTTTCCACCATCTCTGTTAGAAGATAAAAATCCTTTCTTCTTGTCGGCATCCAATATGATTGCGAAATCATCCTTAGTACTATTGGCAGGAGTTCCTACATTTTGTGCCTTGCTAAAAAACTCTTCAAAACTCATAGCCGCAAAAATATCTAGGTCGCCCATGCCCGGCCTTCCGTTTGATGAAAAGAAAAACAAACCGCTTGCATGCATAAACGGAAACATTTCATCGCCTTCTGTATTGATATTATCACCTAAATTTTGCGGCCTACTCCAATTACCACTACTATTTCGCGTGCTTTTGTAAATATCTGTTTTACCATACCCGCCAGGCATATCACTTGCAAAGTATACTGTGTTTCCATCGGCGCTTAAACAAGGATGGCCGCACGAATAATTATCGCTATTGAACGACAATGCTTTTTGTTCTACCCATTCTCCCTTTTCGTATTTACCTTCGTACAATCTTATACAACGAACACCATCTTTATTTTTCCCATTATAATTATCGGCCGAAAACACCATGTAATTTCCCTTGGCATTAAAACTCACAGGGCCATCATGATACTTTTTATTATACGCCGCAAATTTGCGAACGCTTTTCAATTCTTTTTTATCGTTAACCTTGCAAGTGTAAATATCCACATAAGGCAAACGATTCCCATTCCACACATGCGTTAAATATCCTAAAGGTTGACGCGACGAAATAAGCATCAATTTGTTTTTATAGTAAGAAATACCGAAATCTTGTTGCATAGAATTTCCTGCAATATTCCAAACGGCAAATTGCTTTTTGTCTTTTAAAAGATCCTCGTAATATAACTTATTCAATTCAAAAAGCTCAACGCGACTATCTTCGGGCGCTAATTTTGCAAAATCATCCATCTCCTTGGCTGCTTCATTGTATTTAGCGTTTATCTTTAAGATCTGAGAATAATTATAAATATCCTCAGCTGTTCGTTTTTCATCATGGGCAATTGTTCCGTAGGCTTTTTCAGCTTCCGCATAATTTTCTACGCGTTTGTAACTGTCGGCCAATTGGCGCATGGCTTCCAGATCTTCGGCAGTAGTTTGACTTGCCATTGATATTACTTTATAATAATCAAAATCGGCATACGCCTTTTTTACTTTCTTTGCGCTTGTTTGGGATGTATACGCTAAGGGCAAAACTAAGAGGCAATATATGCGGAAAATTTTTAACATAAATTAAAAATGCCTTGTTGATTTTATCTTTGTTTCGGGTTTTACAAAAAAGTCGTAGCGGATACAAATTTCATGACTTCCTTTATTATATCTAAATGTTGTATTCGGAAAAGACCAATCGAACGAATACCCAATATATAATTGATCGGTGGCATTAAACCCTACTAGTGCCCCTATCGCATCAGCCGATCTATACATCAAGCCCACATTAAAATTATCATCAAACACAAAGGTACCTGTAATATCGCCTTCAATGGGCGCTCCGGGAGTTACTTTTAAGAACGCGGTTGGCTTAAACGTTATATCTCGAGAAAATTCGTAAGCATATCCTGCAATAACATAATAATGCCTTTGCTCACGCGATAAAAGCGAAGCAGAATTATTAAATTTATTTTGCAACATTTTAGGGCAAGAAATTCCAATGTAGTAGGTTTTACTAAAGTAATACATTCCAAAACCGGCATTCGGTAAAACACTTCGTACATCAGTTGCAAAGGCAGCGTCGCTTTGAGTTATAAGTGACAGTGTTGAAACACTGTTCCTGTACATATTTACCAAGCCTTTTACGCCAAAAGAAAGTTTAGAAGTTTTGTTCAAGCGAACATGATACGCATAATCTCCAGAGATCCATGTGCTTTTTGTAACACCCAATTGGTCGCTTATCACATTAAATCCCGCACCTGATTTTCCTAATACAATTGGTGCGTGGATAGAGAAGGATGTAGTTTTTGGCGTTCCATCAAAATTTAACCACTGTGCACGATGAATTCCGGTAAAGGTTAACAAGTTGCGTGTGCCTGCATACGCTGGATTTAACCACAAGGTATTATACGCATAATGTGTAAACATTGGATCTTGCTGTGCTTTACTTTGCAAACACAACAAAAAAACTAATATGAAAAATACTTTCTTCACTATTTAGTTAATCCTCGGTTTAGGTATAAAAAACCCGTGTATGGTTTTGTGTTATTGTTCAAATTCAAAATATAATAATATGTTCCTTCAGGTAATTTATTTCCGCCTATTTCAATTCCAATTTCGGTTGTGCCATCCCAGGTATTTGCATAGCCTTTCTTTTTGTACACCACATTTCCCCAACGATTAATTATTTGCAATTCATTTTCGGGGAAGAATCGAATTCCTCTAATCTCAAACAGATCATTTACACCATCATCGTTAGGTGAAAATCCTTGGGGAATAAAGAAATCAAATTCCACTTCAAAAACAGTTGGCACACCTTCTCCAGGATCGGAAGGATTTCCATTTCCGTTTGGATCAGGATCATTACCATCTGTTGAAACGTCGCTTCCAACATAACCTCCTGAAGGTAAATTACCGGCTGTTGCAATAGCAATGTTTGTAAATGATACAATTCCGTTTGGCGTGAATTTCACAATCACTTTAATTGTATCTGATTGCCCGGGCGCCAAAGAACTACTGCCGGCAATCAATAAATCTGTGGTACTTCCTTGTCCTGTAAACGAAGGGTTAACCGTAACAATACTATTTATACTAACAGGTGGCGGAACAACCGTAAATGTAGATGGCGCAGGAAATGTATTTGCTAAGTTATCATTGATCTGTACATTGTAAACGGGATACGTTGCATAATTTTTGATGACAAAACTTAACTCTACATAATAATCAATAAAATTATCATTCTTGATAACAGTAGCTTTTTTTGCCAGCCCAATTGGCACCACTACCGAACAGTTATTTACTGTGAGTAAAACAGTTGCCGAACCAGGGCAACCAAAAATATTTGTACTTGTAACCGTATAAACCGTGGTTGTGGTGGCAAAAAAACTAACTGTATTTCCAGGTATGGCTCCCGGATTCCAAGTGTAAGTTGTGCCTCCCGTTGCAGTTAATGTAACATTATCTCCTGCGCAACAAATAGAAGGTGTTATATAAGCAATAATAGTTGGATTTGGATTTACTTGTAAATAAACAACAGCCGAATCTTTGCAGCCAATATTGTCGGTTGCCACCACTGTATAAAAACCAGAAGATGTTGGCGTGACAACAATCACAGCACCATTTTGATTTCCGGGATGCCATGTGTATGTAACTCCACCTCCGGCTATTAACGAACTGGAATTACCTGCACAAATAACAGAAGGAATTGCAATGGCAGAAATGTTTGGACCAACAATTACTGTAACAACGGTCCAATTATTACAACCAAATGTATTTGTTCCAACAACTGTGTATTGTGTGGTAACAGACGGCGAAACAACCATAACAGAACCTGTGAATCCCGTGAAAGGTGGGAACCAAGTATATGTGAGCGCACCATACGCTGTAAGCGTACTTGTACCTCCTCTACAAATTTGCATTGGATTAGGAATTGCTGTTAATGTTGGTGTTGGATCTACAATAACTTGAACCGTAGTTGTGTCGGCACAACCATTAATATTGTAACCAATAACAGTATAGGTTGTAGTTACAGTTGGTGTAACCAGAACAGGATTATTAGATGTGTTTAACGGAGGCAGCCAATAATACGAGAGGGCTCCCCATGCTTGCAACCAACTTGATCCTCCCAAACAAATGCGCGTTGGATTTGCAATGGCCTGCACCGTTGGAATTGGCCAAACAATTACTGTTACAAATGTATTGGAAATGCATCCGGTGGAGTGCGTACCACTCACTTGATAAGCGGTTGAAACTGTAGGACAGACGACAATAGTTGGACTTACAATATTACTCGGGATCCAAGTATAGGATACGCCACCATACGCGGTTAAGGTACTACATTCGCCAATACAAATTTGCGAAGGAAACGCACTGATGGTTGGAACGAACACGGGTAAATTTACAACTGTATAGTTCGTACATCCATTTGCATCCGATCCAACCACAGTGTATTGCTGCGGAAAAGTTCCGATAACTGTTTGTGTTTGTCCAACTAATGGACCCGGATACCAAGTATAAGTTACAGCTCCGCTTGCGTTTAACGTTCCAGTTCCTCCGGGGCAAATTAATGTTGGAGCTGCTGTTGCATTTAAAGTTGGGATTGGATTTACAACTAATTGTACCGTTGTGCTTCCAACACATACAGTAATATTTCCAACTACTGTATAAATTGTTGTTACGGGCGGAGAAACGGTTGTTGTTTGCGCAGGAATATTTCCCGGAAACCAAGTATAGGTATTTGCACCATTGGCGCTTAATGTAGCTATGGAACCTAAACATATTGCTGTTGGAACAGCAACTGCTGTGATTACCACTTGAATAACGGTGAATGAAGGCGCAGCCGTAAAATTATTTATGGTATAACACTCTGGCGAAGAAGATGTAACTGTTCCACTAAAAACACCAATAGTAGTTGCAGTAATTACACCGGTTAAAATAATTGACACGGGAGAATTTGGTGCAAGGCTAGAAATAGACCAATTTGGCGCTGAATATGTTCCTGTACTTGCGCTTGAACTTGTAAATGTTACACCTGATGGCTGTGGTAAATTAACCACAACGTTACTTGCAGAGTTACATGCTAAATTATTTATGGTAACGGTATATGATTTTTGTTGGCCCAAACACAATGGTGGTCCATTTCCCGTAATTGAAATTGAAAGATTTACAGGAGCAGAATACGGGATGAATGGCAAATTATTGATGAGAGTTCCTGCGTTGCCTTTTGTAGCGCCGTTAGGAATAAATTCGGTGAGACCACTTGACGTTGTTGTTCCATTTGATCCGCCTTGTATAGTAGTTAATACACTTGTATTTGTTGTTTGAATAAAACCTCCGCCACCTCCACCGCCTGGCCCTTCTGCTTCATTGGTTGTAATTAATTGATCTCCGCCATTTCCACCATTGGCGGTAACTGTAAAACCTGTGATAGAATTATTTGAAAACAATGTGATCGCACCACCACCACCACCACCACCCAGTGCGTCAGCATGAGCGCCGATAGTAGGATTTGCATCATTACCTTCGGCAGTTATCAAACCTGTTCCGCTAATAGTTCCATCGCTAATAAAATAAATTATTCCACCACCTCTTGCCCCGCCAACATTATCGCCATCATCACCATGGCCAGAACCGCCACCGCCGCCCATAAATAAACGTGTATTTGAATTATAATCTAATGGGCGACCACCAAAGCCACCAATAGCATTCCGGTTGTCACCAGCCCATGCAGCATCGGCCGGTCCATTCACTTGCGCATTTGCATTATTAAATGATTGCGAATATCCACCACGTCCACCACCGGGCGAAGTACTTGTTGCAAAACTTGCCGCTTCTAAATTCCACGCGGTTGTCCATGTTGCAAATGTATTATCTGGTATTCCTGTTCCTGTGTATCCGATTAAAGTTCCGGCGTTTGATCCACCACCACCTCCGGCGTTATCAGAATTTCCTCCACCACCACCATTAGCAGGTGCACCGCGAGAATATCTACCCGAAAGAAAATCATAATCAGTTTGCATGCCTGCAATACCTTCACCTTTTTCTCCTCCCGAACTATTAAGGGTAGAAACATAATTTGTAATATTAGCACCGGCCGACGCTAAAACTGCGGCACCTCCTCTAAATCCTTGTCCTTGTGTTGTAACAGTTCCATTAATGATCACCGCCCCTGAAGTTTCAATTGCAACCACTCCACCTGTTCCTGCAACTTGTGCCCATGGCCTAGATGTAAGTGAAGCGGCGTTATTGATTGTTAAAGTTGTAAAGCGTGGAATGCGAATCACCTGAACACGTTGTGTTGTTGAAATGAAATAATTTTTATTGAGCTTACATCCACCGGCTAAAGTGATGGTATTATTGTTGACGGTACCAACTTCAAATAACTCATACTCTCCAACACCATTATAACTTGTAATATTTCCGTAAGCAGACGTATTACCTGTATTTATTGAAGAACCTTGCGTTTTTATGATCATTAAAAGATCACATGATTCTAAATTATTTGAGAGATAACAATCATGAATAGCACCCGGAATTGCAGGCGCTTCAAGATCAGTTGTATTTCCAACAACTACAAAACTTGAACCAGCAAATGCACTTTGTGCTAAAGGCGAATAGCGGTTGTAAATTGCACCGCTACCTGTAATAACAGCCGCGCCGTGTTTTCCTTTTTGAGAAAATAGAGCTACTGAAAAAGCAAGCTGAAGAATTAAAATTAGTATTTGCTTTTTTTTGTTGCTCACTAATGAGAAAGAATTACTTGTTTAAGCATATCTAATTTAGCTCATTTATGATTCTGATTCAAGAAATTTATAAGAAATACTCAACTTTAACAATTGAATTGTGCAAAGCCTTCACATTAACCTAAAAATGGAATGGTAAAACGATCAATCGTTCTCTAAAGATGTATACGTTAATTTAAACACCGGCTTATACAATGCGCTAGCGGAGCCGCCAATAACAATACGCTCTGATCTATCATCACGTCTTACTGTATAAGCTCTATCGCCATCAGCAACTACAAGGTAGAATCCCCAATTTTTTTTGGTGCCATTCATTATTGCTTGAATATCGCGCGAAATATTAAAAACATATTCTCTATTGTCACTATCGTATGATCCGCCATAGTACCTCAAAAAATCACTACTGCTGATCTGATCGTAGGTGAAGATCTCGCGGCTTGCAGAATCCATGGCAAGCACTGCCAGTTTTAATGGCGCGCCGTATTTTCCATCGGATCCACTAATACCTTGATCAACTTTAAAACGGATCTGTGCTTGGTTAACCGAAATTTTATGTTGTGATGCAAAATTTTTGAGAAATGGTATTTGGAATTTTACTTTCACTCCACCCAATCCTTGTAAAAATAAACCTTGTGATCCTTTTGCTGAATCGCCTTGCAATTGTTGCGTTAATAAATTATGTGCCCCACTTATTTGATCGTGTTTAAATTCGTTGAATCTTATAACATTTGCTCCACTGAAAGGGAATTTAAAAACTTTTGTTTGTTTGCTTGCCGAGATATCTCCTTCTTGATAGTTCAAATAAAAACCACTCAAGGCATTTTCAAGATCAAGCTTAGCAATTACACCTTGCAAACCTACGGGATTTAAATTAGTTGATTTACACGTGATATAAAATCCTTTGTAGGTGTTTTGCAGTGTAGTATTATCAATTAAATACTGGGGATTATTAAGAATGGCCGCAGCATAAGTACTGTTTACCGGAATGCGAACTACAAAAAGGCCATTGATGATATCGAACGAACATGTTCTGCTTGCCAATAAATTATTTGGGTTATGCCAGTTTTTTGGTTTCGAAAAATACGATTGCGTTGCGGCTACATTCTGATTCATTTCAAATACCTCATACGTTAATGGGCATTGATAATCGCCAACAAAATCTAAACTTTTTACTGCGATAACAATTTCAGAAGACACCAAATTTGCATCAGGAAAAGAAACTCCAACCAAATTATTAGGAATAGAGAACTTAGTATATAAACTCACATCGGTTCTTCCAAAAACAGGGTCTTGATTTGATCCCAAAAATTTTATGTTATCGTTAAAGGATATAACACTATCCACATTAATGGTATGTGCTATCATTGTTGCAGTATCTGAATAAATTCCATTCAATACATCCGTTTGGTCTTGCGCGCTGGCGTTTAAAATATCTGTGTCCTTTTTACAAGAAAGAGAAACCAGCGATACAGCAAATAGCAATATCACAAATGGGAATAATGTAGTATGTATTCTGTTTTTCAAAGAATTTCTAAATATCTGATTTTTTCTCAAATAAAAAGCTCCGCAAATGCGGAGCTTTCATAAAAAATTATAAAACCTTCAATTTAGCTAAGCACGTCGGCTTCTTCTAAAATAAGGTCGTAAAACTCGTTGAATGAGTCCATATATTCCAATTCGTTTTTAAAACCAAGGAATTGCTTACCTGATTTTTTCACGAATTTCTCAATTTCCGGATTAATTGTTTCAGTAGCCTGAATAACGCCATCGGCAAACTCTATCGATTGCTTAATCATATTCAAATGACTCGACTCTTCGGAGATAAGTTTGATGTCCTTTTTATTGAAACCATCAAATATTAACTTTTCAGTGAACTTCTTATTCAAAGTTTTTGGATAAGCGTCGTCGTATAATGAAACGATAATTTTAGATTCAGCAAAAATAGGATCTTCTGAATAGTATTTTTTTACATACAACGGCATTAATGATGCGAACCATCCATGGCAATGTATGATATCAGGCTGCCAGCCCAATTTTTTTACTGTTTCGGCAACACCGCGAACAAAGAACATGGCTCTTTCGTCGTTATCATCAAAGCTTTTGCCTGATGTTTTATCGGCTAAAGTAGCTTTTCTGCTAAAAAACTCTTCGTTGTCTATAAAATACACTTGCATACGGGCGCTAGGAATGCTCGCAACCTTAATAATTAACGGATGATCAACATCATTAATCACAAGATTCATCCCTGAAAGACGTATTACTTCATGTAATTGATGTCTTCTTTCGTTAATACAGCCGTATTTTGGCATGAACGTACGGATCTCTTTGCCGCGTTCTTGTATTCCTTGGGGTAATTTTCTAGAGATCTTACCGATTTGTGTTTCATCCAGATATGGAGTAATGTCTTGGGAAACAAATAGAACGCGTGATTTCTTCATACAGCTAAATCCCTTTATAAATGGTATTACAAAAGTAAGAAAAAAAAAGCCTAATTTCAAAGTAAATTATAGCTTTGCGAGCCCATTATATGTTAATTTTAGAGAGAAATAGTGAATTAAAAATCCATTTGGATAGAATAAGAGCAGAAAGCAGACAAATTGGCTTTATTCCCACTATGGGAGCGCTTCATGCAGGGCACATCTCTTTGATCAACGAAAGCAAAAAACAAGGTTTGTTCACTGTGTGCAGCATTTTTGTAAATCCAACACAATTCAACGATAAAAAAGATCTGGAGCATTATCCGCGAACTCCCGATCAAGACATTGAAATGCTAAGGCAAAGTGGCTGCGACGCCCTGTTCATGCCAAGTACAGAGGAGATCTATCCAAAAGAAGATACACGCATTTTTAATTTTGGTGAACTAGAAACATTACTAGAAGGCTCACATAGGCCGGGCCATTTTAATGGTGTAGCTAAAGTGGTAAGCATTTTGTTTGATAAAGTGCAACCCAATGTGGCTTTTTTTGGAAGTAAAGACTATCAGCAAGTGATGGTGATACAGGCACTTGTGAAACAATTGAATTTACCAATCAAGATCGTTCCTTGTTCAATTATACGTGAGCCGGATGGATTAGCCATGAGCTCAAGAAATAAGCGATTGAATAAAGAGGAAAGAGAAGCCGCCAAACTCATTCCTTTGCTTTTAAACGAATCTAAGGTGCTTTTTAAGGCCCAAAAACCTATTTCGGAAATAAAAGCTTTTATAGCCTCAAAATTGGCTCAAAAAACCATCTACAAACTCGAATATTTTGAGATCTGCGGTTCTGATGACCTCCATATTTTAACCAATAAAAACGAGGTAAAAGAGGGTATCGCGCTGATAGCCTGTTTTGTAGGAAAAATTCGACTGATCGATAATCTTATACTTGACTGATTTTAAGCAATTTGGCTCGATTTTTGCTTGTTTATAGGCTAAAATAAATTAAATTTATTAACCCAACTATTACTGCGCGTTATACGTAATAATAGTATCGAGCCAAAATTAATGATAATTCAGCCAAACCTGATAAAGGATTGTATCAACCGCGACCGCCGGGCTGAATATGCGATGTATAAAACTTTGTATAGCTATTTGATGAGTATTTGTTACCGTTATACAAATCAAAAAGAATTGGCCGAAGAAATGTTGAACATGGGTTATTTGAAGATCCTTACCAATCTTTCCAAATACGATCCGAATCTTCCATTCAAAGCTTGGGTAAGAAGGATCATGGTGAACACATTGATAGATGAATATCGTAAGAATAAAAATTTAAAGAGTAAGATCAGTTATGTAGAAGAGTATTACGATACCGCATCGTATTCGGACACAAACTCTGCACTTAAAAAATTGAATGCGAAAGAAATTCTGCAAATGATAGAGAAACTACCAAAAGCAAGCGGGCAAGTATTTAACTTGTTTGCTATTGATGGTTACAGTCATAAAGAAATTGCAGCAATGCTTGAAATAAGTGAAGGTACCAGCAAATGGCACTTGAATTATGCAAGACAAAAATTAAAAGAAATGATCAGCGATACAGTATTAACTACAGCAAAAGCCTCATAAAATGAAAAACTTTGACAACTTTGACGAATCGGTAAAAAACAAATTGGATGAATCAAGCTTCCAATTCAGTGATGCCAATTGGGAAAAAATGAGCCAGATGTTAGACGCATCTCGTCCGGCTAAAAAGCCATTTTCCAGCGTGCCCGTAATTTCTTCAATAGTAATTGGAAGTGCGCTTCTTATTAGTTCGGTTTGGTATTTTGCAACACAAACTTCTGATACAAAAGAAGTAGCTCAAACTAATAACGCTTCTGTTTCTGCTACTATAATAAATAACGCGAATATAAACGTTGAGAACACTTCTGTTACTTCTGATAATTCAAATGCAAACTCAGATAAAACTAATTCGAATACTAATGTAAAAGCAACAACTACTCATAATTCTAATTCATCTCAAGATAATGCCGTAAGAAAAGAATTAAGTGGTAAGAATGAAAATAATTCGGCAACTCCTCTTTCTTCAACTAAGAAAAACATTGCCGCTAAAAAAACCAACTCTACACCAGTTAATGAATTTGCAGCTAATTTAAAAGGTTCTTCTGAATTGAAAGTAAATAAAACTAAAACTTCTGATTCGGATACAAATGATCTTGTTGGAGAAACAGAAGGTGCTTATACTAAAACAACAAACAATTCAGATAATACACCAATATATACCGAGGCAATTAAAACAACTAACAATTCTAAAAACCATATCAAATCTGAGTTAGAAAATTTTGCACAACGGCAAGCGAACCAACAAAGCGCTGTTGATGATAGAAACATCGTAGCAAGTGATCCTGAAGAAACTGAATTAATAGCATTACCAAGCACTACAACTACTTTAGGCCAAACTCCAGATGCAATAGCCGCTGCCAATTTAAAAACTGCCGTTGAAGAGAAAAAAGTTAAAGAATACGTTCGCGTTAAACATCATACCATGAATATTGAAGCAGGCGTAAGTAATTCGTTTGGCTGGAAAGTTAATAATATTAGGAACGGAAATAATATCAGTCCGATTCTTGGTGTAAATTATATGTACAATATCGATTCACGTTCTTCATTATTAGTTGGGCTTCAATACAACGGACTTTCAAACTTAGGTGAAGCAAATGCAAACTTTAGTATTACAACTTATGGTTTTGGTGTTAACAACGATGTTACAACTTACAAATTGAGCGACCTTCATTATGCGGTAATGCCCTTGAAATTTATTCACAAAATAAATAAGAACAATGCTCTAGGAGTTGGCTTTAATATGATGTATTTAATGAACACTCGTACAGAGATCATTAATACAACTACTTTAGAAAGCAATGTAACAACTTCAAGCAGTCGTTACGAATATGGTTACGGATTTGATCAGTTGAATAAATTTAATGGGCAGTTAGCTTTAAATTATAACTACAGTATCTCTAAAACCCTAGGCTTGAACTTGGAAATAAATAAATCTCTAGGTAATGTTGTGAAGGATTACAAATATTTTGGAATTAAAAACCAAAACAGCGCTCCTGCAGCAGTAAAACTTAGTTTAACCTATACCCTGTTCAATAAATGAAAATGAAAAAGTTACTGATTACACTCTGCACTATTCTATTTGTAATTTATTCTTGTAAAAAGAAGGAATTTCCTCAAAACGTTACCGAAGAACCAGCACTTTATATTTCGGCTAACGTAGATGGCACGCCCGTAAGTTTAAAGGCCGGAGCTTTTGGTTACTATATGTACTCGAGTTACACTCAAGACACCAACGGCATTTACACATTTGTTGCCGAAGTTAAACCAAATGGTTGCGGTAATTCTTGCGCCAATTCTTTAAAAATAGAATTGAACGATGATAAAGCTAGTGTAACTAATGGTACTTCAAATATTAGTGGTTCCATTAAATTAGGCGACTATCAATTTGCGAATACTGCTACAGTTGCTCCTACCCTTATTGGATACGAAGCTAAATTCAAATCCATTTATAATAAAACAACAACCGGCACTACCTATCTATGGAATTTTGATGATCCCGGTTCTGTGTCTTTTGACGCAAACCCTACGCACACCTATAACACTGCAGGTATTAAAAACGTAAATCTTGGAATTTCTGAGACTGGCATATCACCGATGATCCATGTTGAAAATCCAATAAAAGTAACCATAAGTCAGGTTGCGGTTAAAACGCGCATCTTAACTCCGCTGGTTAATGGAAATACAGTTACATTTTCAAATACAACAAGTGGCGGATCGGGAACACCACCAACCTACTCGTATAGGTGGAATTTTGGAGATTATGCGCCTATTTCTACATCACCTAATCCAAGCCATACTTACAGTGTAAGCGGAATGTATAAAGTGAATTTAAAAGTTAAGGATGCAGCCAACGACTCAACGGAATATAATTTCAATATTAACACTGCAAGCAGTAATTCAGCAGCAACTAACTTTAGTGTTATTACAACAGCATTATATTTTACTACTGCCACAAATTTATTATCTAAAGTTAAGGTTACTTATATAGATGCAAGCGGGAAAATATATTCTTCTAATTTGCAATCACAAGTTGGAACTGGAAATAAGTTTAATATCACTTCCGTTGAAGAGTACAAGGCAAACGAAAACGGCCAGGCTACTAAAAAACTAAAGATCAATTTCGATTGTAAATTATATAATGGTACAAGTAGCTTTGTTACCTTAACTAATGGTGAAGCTGTTATTGCCGTTTCGTACAAGTAATTATTTCTTAAGGTAAACTATTTGCGCTGTTTTGTGCTTTGTAACAAACTGCTCAATATCCGTTTTTACATTATTCTCATCCACTACTCTATCTTTTGAAGAAAGAATTAATTTTGCATCTTTCTTCAATTCTATCTTACTTCCTTTGGTTATTATGAGCTTCGATTTGATAGTATACCTCTTTTTTCTGAATACAGTTAACTTACCATCTACTTTCGCAAAATCCTTTTCAATGATGCTCTTTCTAATTTTAACATCACAATTGTTGAACGAAGGTATCGAGGAACTCAAAATTCCTCTGCCGAATGTAGCGGCGTAAATTGTATTAGTTTGATAATTAAGTACAATATCACTTACTAATGCCTTTGGAAAGAAATTCAAACTTCTCCATATAGTATCTTCCCTAATAGTATTTAAACAATATACGCCATCATTAGCCGCTAAATAAAGCACTCCGCTATGCTCATCAAGTTTTAGTTTATTGAAACCTATCTTTTTTAAACCATACGTTATCTCTTTAAGCTCGGCCTTATTGCTATCGGGATAATACGTAAATTCAAAAACCTCCGAGATCTTTTGATCGAATGGATCTTTATAGATCATATAAAATTTATTCTCATGAAATTCATCCGCCACAATCGATTCAACATTCCACCAACGGCACAATTCAATTTTACTATTCGCGCACAGTGCCGAAATATCAATGTGTTCTGGCTTTTTGCTTAACACATTTGGACAATAAAATAACTTTCCACTGTTCGTTGCAGTATTGAATTGTGGGACGGCATATCCCACTAAAGCCGAGTTAAAACTTGATATGCACATGGCCTTTATCTCACGGTTCTTTAAATTATTATTTTCATCTTTTACATCCACTATATGACTTACGTTCTTGAACTCAAATTTATTTGCAACAATATCTTTTACCCTAGCCCTCCAAATATCATGATAACCAATATAAACAAACGAATCTTTTAAGATCAAAGGACGTCTTGATTCGCTATAATTATCAGCAATGGGGACATAACTATTTGAATTTCTATTTATATTATGAAGCATAACAATGGGAGGGTTCCCTAAATTCATTGCCATACTATCATTCAATACTAATCCGTAATAACCATCGCCGCAGTTTCCAAGATTATTTGTTTCTCTATTCTCTTTAATAAAAAAGCCACCATTATCTTGAGCTCCGCCGGCAATAAATAAACTATCACTTTGTAAAACATCAATACCCCAAAACATATTGGCATCTAACCCTGTTCCGTTTAAACTTCTAAAAGGGATCTTTGGTGTTCCAAATAAACTATTGGTTAACGATATCCCTCCATCATTTGCCAAAAACAATCCATCACCCGCGCCATGAGGTTTACTTTTTGCCAAATACATATCTCTCACATCCGCATGTGTATTTGCACCATTGTAATAACCAATCTTTAAAAAATTCTTTCCGCCATCATAACTAATAGAGGTTTCAGTTAAACTCAAATAGATCACAGAAGTATCAACTTGATTTACTTTTAGATCGAGACACCAATAAGAAGAAGCGCCCATATGACTTACAGGATAAGCATTAAGAGCTTTTGAGAATTCAGCACCATTATAATAATGAACACATATTTCTGAATTTCCGGAAGTAACATAAAATTTTCCTTTGTAAGTGGCATCATTGATAGTTGCCATAGCAATGCGTTCGCAGGCGATCTCGGGCGGAGTTAGATCTTTCCAGGTGTTCCCTCCGTCTCTTGTTACAAATAACTGCGATTTGTTTTTTAAATACGTTCGTGTACAAACATAAATAACGCCCTTTTCATGAGGCGCATATTCCACTTCAGTAATTTCTATATTATCTACATCATTATGAAAAGGTAATTTTGGAGAATAAAAGGTTTGCCACGAATCATTGGTAAGATAAAGAGTTTTATGATCAAACGCGGCCATTTGATCTTGATCATCAGCGTTTGCATTTAATCCTAACAGAGGAAAGTCAAAATCGTTTTTTTTACCCGGACCAACATGCTCCCAACCCTCTCCTCCGTTAATGGTATGCAATATGCCATTGCCAAAATTCTTTACAACTAAACCTCCACCAGTGGCTGTTGAAATGTAGATGTTTCTATTGCTCGTATTTCCTTTTACAACAATTCCACTTACACCGTAATTCATGTAAGGTAAATTATCGGTGATATTCTTCCAAATAGGGTTTTCTGAAAGTGCATTTTGAGTATAAAATAAACCCGAACACTGGCTTCCCGCCATTACATTATTAAGATCCTTTTCATCAGCCCAAACAGCTAAAAACAAACCCTTAAATTGGTAAGAGTTTGACTTAGGGCCTACATAGGTCCATTTGCTTGGAATAAACTGAGAATGCAGCTTAAACACAATAATACACATCATAAAACTCAGCACTCGAAGCATACCATAAATTTAGCAAAGAATTAAACATCAAATGTTACTTATTATTTAAAATAATTGGTTTCAAAATCCAAACTTTCTTTAATTTTGTAGCTTATTCATTAAAAGTTATGTCGGTTAAACCAGAAGATTTTTTTAAGAACATTATTTCTCATTGTAAAGAGTACGGCTTTATTTTTCAAAGCAGCGAAATTTACGATGGCTTAAGTGCGGTTTACGATTACGGACAAAACGGAGCCGAGCTTAAAAAGAACATTCGCGAATACTGGTGGAAAGCCATGGTGCAGATGAATGAAAATATTGTTGGGATCGATTCGGCTATATTTATGCATCCAACCGTTTGGAAGGCTAGTGGGCACGTAGATGCTTTTAATGATCCTTTAATAGATAATAAAGATAGTAAAAAGCGTTACCGCGCCGATGTATTGATTGAAGACCATATTTCTAAAATTGAGGATAAGATCAATAAGGAAGTTGAAAAAGCAAAAAAACGTTTCGAGAGTTTTGACGAAGCGATGTTCCGCTCTACAAATGCGCGTATTATTGAATACCAAACTAAGATCAACGATATTAATGCGCGTTTTAAATCCGCATTAAATGATAATAATTTAGCCGAAGTTAAACAAATCATAGTTGATTGTGAAATTGTTTGCCCAGTAAGTGGTACACGTAATTGGACTGATGTTAGACAATTTAACTTAATGTTCTCAACTTCTATTGGATCGGTTGATGGAGAAGGAAGCACCATTTATTTACGTCCTGAAACTGCCCAAGGGATTTTTGTAAATTACCTCAACGTTCAAAAAACAGGAAGGATGAAGATCCCTTTTGGAATTGCACAAACAGGTAAAGCATTTAGAAACGAAATTGTTGCTCGTCAATTTATTTTCCGTATGCGCGAATTCGAACAAATGGAAATGCAATTTTTTGTAAAACCGGGAACAGAGATGCATTGGTATGAACATTGGAAAACCACTCGTTTAAAGTGGCACCATTCATTTGGCTTAGGCGAAACAAATTACAAATTCCACGATCATATAAAACTGGCGCACTACGCAAATGCCGCAGCTGATATTGAATTTCAATTTCCTTTTGGTTTTAAAGAATTAGAAGGCATTCATTCGCGTACTGATTTTGATTTAAAACAACACGAGCAATTCAGCGGAAAAAAATTACAGTATTTCGATAGCGAAGACAACAAAAGTTTTGTGCCTTATGTTGTAGAAACTTCTGTTGGATTAGACCGTTTGTTTTTGGCAACCCTAAGTGCAGCCTATAAAGAAGAAACTCTTGAAAATGGCGAAACACGAGTTGTATTGAACCTCCCTCCTGCTCTATCGCCAATTAAAGTGGCTGTTTTCCCTTTGGTAAAAAAAGATGGTTTACCAGAGTTAGCCGAAAAAATAATGGAGAGTTTGAAGTACGATCACATTGTTACTTACGATGAAAAAGATACAGTAGGAAAACGTTACCGTCGCCAAGACGCTATTGGAACACCTTATTGCATTACAGTTGATCATCAAAGTTTGGAAGACAATATGGTAACTGTTCGCGAACGCGATAGTATGAAACAAGAAAGGATCGCTATTTCTGCGATCCCTCAGTATATGAATGAAAGAGTGAGTCTTACTTCGCTCCTGAAAAAACTCTGATAGGCCTCAAACATGGTAGCATGATACAAGAATCAAGACTGTATGTGTGCTAGCATCAAGGCCATGTATCTTGAGGTCCTGCATGTTGCCTCTTTAATAAACGTGTTGCCCCCCGTTTATGCTATAATTAGCACCTGTAATAAAACTGGTTTCTTCGCTGGCCAAAAAACTAACCAAATGTGCTACTTCATGTGTTCCGCCTAGTCGTCCTAATGGTACTTGCGCAACAATTTGATTCAAAACTTTTTCGGGAACAGCCATCACCATATCGGTACCAATATAACCCGGCGAAATTGTATTTACAGTTACTCCAGATTTTGCAACTTCCATTGCCAAACTTTTTGTGAAGCCATGCATTCCGGCTTTTGCTGCGCTGTAATTGGTTTGTCCAAATTGTCCACGTTGGCCGTTTACCGATGATATATTAATGATGCGGCCAAATTTACGATCTATCATTCCTTGTATCACATTTTTTGTACAATTAAAAACACTATTGAGATTTGTATTTATAACTAACATCCAATCTTCCGGCTTCATGTTTATTAAACGGCTATCGCGCGTTATACCTGCATTGTTTACTAATGTATCAATAGGTCCAACTTTTTCTTCTATTTCTTTTATCATTGCCGCGGCACTACTGAAATCACTAACGTCGCCATAAAATAATTTAATATCAAAGCCTTCACTTTTCATTTGCTCCATCCACTTTTCGGCTTTCTCCTTAGTGTGATAATTCCCAACCACATTGTATCCATCCTGTTGCAATTTTTTACACATGGCTGTTCCTAGGCCACCTGTGGCTCCGGTAACAAGTACTGTACGTTTACTATTCATTTTTCAAAATTAAAACTATTTATAATACCAAAAATTATTTCCTCCAAAATATAGTTGCCTAAAAGCTTACAGACAACAAGTTAACAGAAGAATAAGATGAAATTAAAGTACTTTATTTATTGAGGAAGCCATATTTTCAAATTCTTCTTTTGACAATTTGAGCTTAGCATTTGCAAAATTACAATCATTCATTGTATTGATCGGTATTAAATGAATGTGTGCATGTGGAACTTCCAATCCTATAACATGCGATGTTACTCGAATACACGGTACAGCTTTTTTTATAGCGAGCGCTACTTTTTTGCTAAACAACTGCAGCTGCTTAAAGCTTTCATCGTCGAGGTTAAAAATATCATCTACTTCCTTTTTTGGAACAACAAGTACGTGTCCTTTTTTTAAAGGGGCGATATCTAAAAAAGCATAACAGAATTCGTTTTCGGCAACTTTGTATGAAGGAATTTCACCATTTATTATTTTAGTGAAGATGCTTGCCATATTATAATGAGATCTCGATGATCTCGAAGGTTACAATACCGGCAGGAACCGTAACGTCTACTTTGTCTTTCACTTTTTTTCCTAAAAGTGCTTTTCCAATTGGAGAGTCAACAGATATTTTTCCGCTTTTAAGATCCGCTTCGCTTTCCGCTACCAATGTATACTTCATGGTGGCATTATTTTTAGTGTTCTTGATTTTTACGGTAGTTAAAATACTAGCTTTACTAAGATCTAGTTTTGTTTCATCAACGATGCGAGCATTGGCAATAACCTCTTTTAACCTTCCTATTTTGATCTCCAATAAAGCTTGTGCTTCGCGCGCGGCGTCATATTCTGCATTCTCACTTAGATCACCTTTGTCTCGTGCCTCAGCAACAGCATATGTTGCTGCCTTACGTTCTACACTCTCCAAATTGTGTAATTCATCTTTTAGCCTCTGAAGCCCTTCCTCTGTGTAATATCCTAACTGCTGTGCCATTGTGAAATTTATTTAAAAAAATAGTCCCGACATATATCGGGACCTTTTGTCTTAATTCAAATATACAAAAAATATCTTACAAATTAACTCTAAAACCGAAACTATGCACCCCTGCAAATGGGTTTGTGAAGCGATACGAGTAATCAAGTGATACAGTAGATTTCTTTTCGTTAAAAGGAAGTTCAAATGTTGCACCTAAAGCAGGGCCGGTAAAAACGGTCAATCTTTCGGTTCCTCCTTTAAATATACCTTGCTCGGTGTATAAACCTGCCCTCAACATAACCATTTCCTTCCATGCATACTCTAAACCTAAAAGGTAATTGTCGTAAGTAAATGAGTTTGATTGGAAAGCTGCATTCACAGAAAGCCTATTCTTTTTAGAAAGGGCCCCTGTACTGTCTTTAGTCATAAAAATATCATAGGCAACACCAATGTTTACTAAAGCCGGCATTTCAAAAGCAGCCGAACGATTATTAACGGTCATTTCGTAATTATTGCCATACTTTACGTTCATTTGACGAGCTAAACCATCACCTTGGTACGACATTTTTGGTCCCCAATTTTTTAACGTTATGCCCAAATGCATTTGATCGTACTTGCCGGTATGGTATTGAATACCTGCATCTACCGCAATACCCTTTGCACTTACGTTTGGAATTTGTTCGGATATCAGTTTTACGTTGATACCACCAAAAATATTTTCGGAGAACATTTTAGCGTAGGATAAATTCACATTATATGCAGTGTATTGATATGTACCCAAGCCTCCTTCTGGTTGATCTTCGGTAGTGATCTCAATTTTTCCGGAGTTCAATGAAACGAAACCTAAACCAATGGTACCTGTTTCGCCTAAGCCTTGGGTAAATCCAAAACTATTTAAAAATATTCCTGTTCCGGATAACCAACTTGTGCGATTGAACATCATCTCTGTTTTACGCGTATAAGCTGTACCGGCTACATTGAGGTATTGCGCTTCTAAACCGCGAACTCTTGCAGAGTTTGAGCCCCACATACCACTATTACGCGCATATGGATTGATCAATAAAGCAGCAGCGCCGGCTTGACCTGCACGTTCGGGATTTCCTGCCTGAATAAGCATGCTCGCAGAAACTAAAACTGCTAACCCATAATATTTTAAATTCTTAACCATCATCATAAATTCAAGTTTATGTATTAATAATTTTGTAAGTCTAATGGACGCATTACACCGAACCACTTAATGATCTTCTCTCCAATAATATTATCCTCAGCATCCTTAGCTTCAATGTGGAAAATATACAGTCCGCTCGCAATAGGAATATTACTTTGATTTTTAAGTTCCCAGTCAACATAAGACGGTCTTCTGGTTCTGTTTATATCATCTCCTGTAGGAACTGTTGGAGGAGGAGTATCGCCGTATGCAGGTTTTGTATACGCTGATTCAAGCCCTGTAACATCACGTTTTATCGTTTTAATAAGTGTTCCATTTAAACTAAATATTTTAATAGTACACTTGTTAGGAAGGTTGGTTATCCTCACGCGAGTATCTAAACGTTTGGTTTCATATGTAGAATTGCCATAATATGGATTAGGAACAACTTTTATAAGATCCAAAGAATTTTTAGCTATGTCGTTATCGCCATACAATGCAGCCAATTCTTTTGTACTAAAACTATACATTGGAAAGTTATTATTTACCACCCCTGTAGTTTTAATATTTGAAGGCAATTGTGTTGAACTCACTGCCGCAAATAAACGGTTAATTCCAACTGAATAAGTAGCGTTTACTAAAGTATTGTTTGTCCAGTTTTGAGATGTTGTTCTCAACATTCCAGAATAACCATAACGATAAGGCTTACTAACGTTTATTTGAATTCTAACATCGCAAGGCATATCTTTTGGATTTTTAAATGTATATCCTGCAGCTGTCATAGGCATACTTACCCACATAATATCTCTTTCGATACCTGCGAAACCAGAAAGACGTGCTCCGTTCAATACGCTAAGACCAGTTGATCTTACGAGACCAAAATATTTAGAAAGTTGATTATAAACTTTTAAACCTCCATCATACGGTCCTGCACCAAACGGCTCGTCTTGCATAGGAGCAAAATCGCCAAGAACCGGATTACTGGCAACATCCACATCTCCTTTTCCTTCAATTGAATTTCCAAAAACATACACAAAATGTTTTCCTCCAAAGGTGAAAGAATATGGGAAGTTGGTGTTTGAAGTTGGATTCCAAACCATATCATCGCCTTGGTTTTCCTTTTGGTAACTATCTTCTCCAAAAGCCATATTCAAGCGTTCGCCGGTTTCTATATTAATAGCGTAACCAGGGAACCAACCCATGCCCGTTGTAGAAGTTAATGCTGCATCAGTTGTATTGCAACCTGTTGCACCATACGCTATACCATTTTTATCAACCGACTTAACCCTTCTTGGCTCAAAGAAGAATGAATTTCCATTAGCTAATTCAGAAACTTCTTGCATTTCCAATACAGGGCAACGTGTCCATTTAGATTGATCTTTTGTATAAACAATAAGTACACTGCTTATCTTTCTTAGATCGGTGTTTGCTCCGTAAGGAAGAGAACCATTATTTGTAACCGAGTTTGTATTCGGCGAAGCATCTTTAGAACTGATGGCTCCGTGATAAGCTGGACCACCAAAATTACGAGTAGCTGTCAAAGGATAATAGCCTGCACATAATGGATAAGGTGCCCAAGTTCCATCAAGTATCTCGCCAAATTGTTTTTGAGGATCAATAAAAGACTCAATGTCATTATTTGCGTCTTTATTATAATATGCGTCGGACTGCCCTGCTGTTTTGTTTGTTCCGCACAATATCCAGTTTTGTGGACTACCTCCATCAACATCTTTTACCGGATTTAACCACGGTGTTGCGCTATTAGCGTAAGCCATGCTTGCTCCAAGTAAAGTTTCGGGTGCAGGACCAGTATAAGCACTAGTAACTCCACCAAAATTTGTAAAGTTGGCTAATTCACCAGGATCAGAAACCTGTCCTATTTTTACAGAAAAGCCTAATTCTGGAAAGAATGTTTCATCACCAACTTTTATTGGTTTAATGGCAAACGCGGAAGAACCCGCTGCTTCATTACTTTGACCAGAAGTTAAATTAGGGTAATAGAATCTTCCGTTGGTTTTATCATAAAGCTCCCAACTAATACTATCAGGATTAACAGTATTGATATTGCCTAATATAGTAACAGTTGTGGTTGTTCCTGAAGTAACCGAAAGGGTTTTGGTAAGCACATGGCTATAATCAGGTGAGCCTTTTGTTCTGAAATCAACCAATCGGAAAGTAAAATCTGCCGGAATAATTCCTAAAGGATCAACAACTTTAATTGATACCGGACCTTGTCCGTTCTCATATGTAACCGCATCTTTGAATCCATTTGAACTTGCAACAATGGCATCTTCAGACGCTTTAGTTAACGTTAATAAATTTCCACCATTGCCTTGTCCTTCAAGGCGAGTAACCTTAACACCAGTTCCATAATTTGCTTGAATTGAATTTCCGCCATATTGGAAAACAGGATTATTAGGAATAGCTGATGCTCTTTTTGTTTTTCTACCTTCTAAGTAAGGACGCTTTTGGCCCAGGTAATTAGCGGTTTGAGAAGCCAGAGGAGAAATATCTTCTACATAAGTTAGATAGTTATTATGAGCATATGCAACTGCATAATAAAAATAGGTCTTATTATTTATCAACCTTTTATTTTCGCCACTTGCAAAAGCGTCTTCAGTTAACCTGAAAGTAGACACCATACCTTTATCAGCTCCATCAACCATCACACTTGGTATATAACCACCTACAGAGTTACTCAATACATAGTTAACTAAGCGTGACACTCCATTTTTAACATCGCATTGAAAAACAGGAACTGCTTTTGTAACATCCTTAAGATCGGTTGAAGTTACTTTATCATCCTTTACTTGGTAAACGATGTAACCTTCAAAACGATAATGTTTATCAGGAGATTTAATCGCCTGAATTGTTGACGAAGGATCAGAGCTTATAGAAATATCCTGCTCATCATAATCATTATTGTAGCTATTGAAATTATTACTTAAGCCTCTTCTATTCGTTAGATAAAACAATAATTCTCCATTCATTTCTTGAATGGTCATATCCGGAGCTTCAGGTCCATCTAATAGTTTGAAACAATTATCAAATAAAGCTTGTGCTTTATCATCGGCTGTTTTTAAAAGTGTTATCGACTCAAGGTTACCTCCTTTATTCGCTGCCTGAGCCCAAGGCATTCCAAATGTTACGTTATTAACTGCACCTGGTTTAAGCGTGAACGGACCAGCAGATTGCAGGAAACGACGATCACCCGCAAGGTTACCAGCTGTTCTTTCGGTCCAACCTGTACCCGCAACCGGATCGCCATCGTAAACATAATTCACAGGAGTAGATCCACCATAAGCATTTCCGTTTGCTGTAAATGGAGATCCATCTTTCCAGAAACCGGTCATATAATAATAATAGTGAATAGCAATATCAGGATTTACAGTTTGGTTAGGAAAAGGACCAATATTGTTGTTGTAATAAAGAAACTTACTCATCTGAATAGTTTCTCCAATCTCATCTGTACCGGCGGTAGGACCTGTTTGATCAGCATCAAAATCATTATCTATTCCGTCATTTGGGTCAGCTAATGGTCCGCGGAAAAAGTCGCAACCTATAGCGGGTGGATAATCACCATAACCAGGAGTACCGTTAAAAAGAATAAGGTCATTTGCATTTGCATTATAAATATAACCTAAACCACGCTTTGTATCGCAACCAACATAATCATCCAAATAGTATCCTAAGTCAGCATCATTCCAAATAGTGAAATATGTTTTATTAATTTGGAAAGAAGAGCGGTTGTGGATCTCATAACTGTAAAAAGTCATGTTGTTGATCTCATCATTTGTTTTGAAGGCAAAGGCCTGTGCTCTTACTTCAATTCCAATAGGAACACCTTGAGTTTCTGAGTGAACTCCACCTTTATCATTATATACCCAGAATAAAGTGTAGTCACCATATAATTTTGCTTTACAAACACCAAGATTATCTTTTGTGGCTTTATTGTAAACATCATATCCTGGATAGTCTCCAGATAAGGGATCATAAAGTCCGTCATTATTCACATCTTCAAATGGTGCTAAGTGAAGTGCCTGCCCTAATGAAGGATCGGCATTCCCTGGCCAAGCATCAATGTTTGAAGTAATAGGTCCGCCTCCAACTACAAAATTATCAACTTCACTTCTTGAAACTTGAAAGATCTGATCATACTTGCTACAAACATCTGCATCCGCTTCAGCATTTGCAGTATCTAAAGGACCAGGCCAAAAGTCGATACCGTTTTGACGATAAGTCATAGCGGCAACCTTTAACTGTCCACCGCCATCATATCCGCCAATCCAAACAGCACCCGCAAAAGCAGAAGACGCTGCCGAGGCTCTGTTTGTTGAAGCAGGTATATAATAGTAGGCATTAGTATTGCCAAAAAGATCCCACCACATATCGCCACCGTTAAAAATAATGGTTCTAACATTATTAACCCACAATTCTCTAGCGGCTTTTGGTGTAGAGCAATTACCTAGTGCTTTACCAGCCATAGCAGCTTGTTGTTGCGCTTTTATAGCTTTTCCTACATCAACTCCCGCTTTCTCTCTCGAAAAAGCAGCAAGTGCGGAAAATGTGCAGATATAGATTATTAATTTTCTCATGATCTTGTCTTTTAATTTTTTTTTAAAACTCTAATAATAAACCAATTCTTATTTGACGAGGCTTATTAAAGAAGTCAGGATTTGCCATCCTTATTGCGTAAAGATCTTTAAATGCCTGTGGGCTATTTGCTGTTGCCAAGGCTGCAACCGCTTGAGATGACTGTAAATAACCATCATCATCAGGGTTGCCAGTAAATGCGTATATACCTAACACGTTTCTGTTATTGAACAAATTCAACACTTGTAAATAAATATTCAAATTGGCAGTGTTCTTGTTTTCAGAATCCTTTTTACCCCATGTTAATGGAATATTTTTGTCGATACGTAAGTTACTTCTAATACTCCATGGTAAACGTGAACCATTGATGGTTCCAAGAATATTTGAACGTCCACCACCATTAAGTGCAACCGGAGTTGAATAACGTGTATAAGGAGTTCCAGAGCCAATCACACACGATAAGTTCAAACCAACATCTTCAAACACGTTCAATGATTTTCCGCTCTTGCGCTTAATTTGTGGTCCTTTATAATCTTTTTCAGATCCAAAACGGTAATCATAGATCAAGTTGATGGTGTGTCTTTGATCATTATCTAAAGGAATCAAAATCCTTAAGTTAGGCTGACCTGAACTCGCTAAGTTACCACCGCTTGTATTATTCGAACCAGATCCTTCAGCAAATTGTAAAGTATAGTTTGCTTTTAAAGATGAACCGCCACTTCTTCTGAAGTCGAACATAACTGTAACGCCCTTAACCGTACCAAAATCTATATTATCAAGCATCAAATAGTTTCTTGGATATGCACCTACAATGCCTCGGAATTGAGTCAAGCTTCTGTTTTCCTTATAGAAAGACGTGATTGTTATAGATGCGCTTTTTCTTTCGTTGAGGATCTGAGAGAATCCTAATTCATAATCAATTGTTTGCTCAGGCTTAAGATCTGCATTTTGAACTACAGGCAAGCCGCTTTGTGCTCCTAAGAAATAATAATCAAATGGATTCAATCTGTTACCAAAATTCAAAGGTCTTCTGGTTAGAACATCATAATGCGCAAAAAAGTTTGCTACATCAGAAATAGGGAAAGAGAACGCTAAACGAGGCATTGCATTTATAGCAGCTACGTAATTCTTAAACCCATCGGCCGACATAGGTTGATTGTAATTACTTATCTCTTTTAATAACGGTACTTGACGGCCATTGTTAGCTGCAATAAGAGCCGGGTCAGAAACTTCGTTACCTTCCAAATCATACCAAGTATTACCATCTCTATATCCTTTGATCTGATAATTACCTTCTGTAGGAAGGTTAGATAAATAAACTACTGCACTTTGAGGAAGGCTTTTTGGCACGTTTGCATCAAAATTAGCTGGTAATCCTTGTTGAGATGCAAGATCCCCAATTGTTGTAGCATCATGAAGCACGTATTTATCTTTCAAAACTTTTTGATTTGCATCATAACGGTCAACACGTAATCCTGCGTTGATCTTTATGTCTTTAAAGTCAAACTTATCCATTAAATACACAGAAGAATAAATAGGCTTGTAAACTCCAATAGGAAATGTGTTTCTGCCAGCAGCATCTTTGGCTAGAAAATCATTTATACCAACATCACTTTTATTCTTTTTTCCAGTATGATCAAACCCTACGAAACTTACATATTCTCTTCCTATTGATTCATCGATCACGTCTTCAACACTAAACATATCGAGACTAAACGTAGATGGATCCATTTCATCAATATTTAACTGTTTGTTATAGTTCTTTGGTAAACCCAATTTCTCTAACAATTTCTCAGAGAACTGAGTTTGCTTATCAGCTTGATATTTATAATCAAAATAATAATAAGGAATTGACCCACTGAACTGCGGAACAAGTATAGGATTTGCAACATCAAGATTAGAAAGATGTGCATTAGCTATTTGCCTCATACGACTCCATAATGCGCTTCCATTAACACCATATGAGCTTACAAACCTTTGATCAAATTCTAATCCCACTGTAATCGCGTGATTTTTAATGTCGGCATTAAAACTTGACGTAAACCTAACCTGATTAAAATTGGTTTCGCTGTAACCACCCGGATAGGAACCAAAATTAAGGTACATACCATAGATAGCAGCAGGACCATCTCCATTTCTTAGTGCATTGTTTCCAATTACTTGATTAAGATCGAATATATTATCTTGTTCCTGTGAAAACAAATACGAAGTATAAAGTGAGGCATCAGGATTTTTGTCGGATGGTGTAAATACAATTGGCTTTGGGAATCCACCTTGATATGTATAAGCTACAACGGTATCTCCATTAACAACAAATTCAGGATCGTAAGCATAGTTAAACGCTAACTCGCTTTCGAATTTAGGCGTTTCAAATTTTCCGATATAACCGTAATCGAAATAATTTCTTTTATGTTTTAAGCTTTGTGAAACACTCTTTGTTTTTTCGTAGCTAGCCTGAAATTTGAAGAAAGCGTTAGAAATAATAGATTGACTTTTTTCCTTACTTGCTGTTCCCGTATTGAATTTTTGAGTTAATGAAATGTATGGTCTTAAAGTTAAACCTGTATTATACGCTGTGTTAGCTGCATTGAAAATTTGACCTACCTGACTTGCACCACTGCTACCACTGTACTCAACAAAACCACCCATAGTGACATTTGTATTTAAGGTAGGTTGAAAATCGATCTTACCATTGAAACTTAGTGAACGCGCAGCAGCATTTATTCTTGTTTTTCTGGTGATCATATCGTCTTTAGTAACATATTCAGATGATCTTACATATCCAACACCTGAAGGGGATTTTAATAAAGGCTTGTCTTTTATTTCCTGTAGTTTTTCATCATTAAGGGTGTAAATTGGCAAGAAAGAAGGATCTGGTTCTTTCATGTATGTACCTTGACCAGAAATGAAGAATCCTAAAACTGTGCGCTTATTACCAGAAGAATCTTTTTTATTGTACATCGGCCCACCTAAACTAAAACCAAGTGAATTGTATCCATAAGGATCGGTTATTTGAGAAGAAATTAATTCAACACCTCCAAAGAATTTTGATTGAGGTCCTCTTGTTGAGATCGAAATAACTCCCGAGGTAAGGTCGCCGTAACTTGCAGGAACACCACCCATAATTACTTCCATTGAACCAATAGATTGTTGTGGTAAATTAAGCCCACCAATTACCTTCATACCATCTACGAAATACGTTGTAGCACTTCCTCTTGATCCACGAACATTGATACCTGCTCCATCATCCGATTGGAAAACACCACCCGTTGTTGCCGCAACTGAATTGATATCTTTAGTTGCAAGATTTTGATATTCTTCGCGAGTAACAGTTTGACCAGTTTTTGTATCCGGATCGATGAGTGGTACCTGATAGGTTATAACTTCAACTTCATCCAACTGAACACCACCATCGTTCGAAAGCCCGATAGTTACGTAAGCAGTTTTACCTTCTCCAACAAGAACGTCTTTTATCTCTTGAGGTTTGTATCCAACGTATACCCCTTTTACATTATATTTACCCGGGCGTAAAGGTTTAATTACAACCTCTCCATCCATGTTGGTAGTACCAACTGCAACTTGCATACCACCTTGGTATGCAACAATGTTTGCAAAAGGAATTGTTTCCTTGGTTGCCTTATCGATTAGGATAACTTTAATTGAACCGTTATTGTCTTGCGCAATGAGCGAAAAACCAGTTAAAACTAAGACTGCTAGCGTTAAGTAAATCTTTTTAATCATATTGTTAAAATACCTTAAATTCTACAATAATATCTAAGTGGCTAAAGTTATAAATGCACTCCATATATACCAAACTATTTTTGCCTGGAGTTATTAAGTTCTTGATAATCAAAGCTTTTTTGTTTGTATATGACATATGTCTCATTATTTATCGAAGTACGGTAAAAAAACTTCTTCAAAATTAATGTTAAATGATCTGGCGAACTTATTTTGATAAGTGGTAAAAAGATCAACTTAACTGGATTAAACCATTGTGATTATTACACTTTCTTTTTACGTTTCGATCGCTTCTCAACGGGCTTATTTTGGCGATGACGTTTTGATTTTCTTTTTGTGCGTTTCATTTGCTTCAAAGTTTCCTTTGATTGAATACGTTTGTGATGTTTTTTGATGGCTTTTCGCTCGGCCTTTTCTTTTCGTCGGCGCTCGCGAGCCTCGCGTCTATCTGCCTTACGGCCCTTTCGTTCGCTTTGAACTGATTTTTCTTTTGGACCAGTTCCTTTTTCATTTTGAGCAAAAGAATTGCTAAAAATTGAAAAAAAACATATGAAAAAAAGAATACGTTTTACCATCATTTATATTGAACAACTTCTACCCCAAAACGCTTTAAAAAATCTACACCTTCATCCTTCAAAATTCCCTTGAAGTCGGCGTAACTATGCTTAAAAAAAACCTTAGAAATTCCAACCGTATAGATCACTCTGGCACAGGAAATACATGGAGAAAGCGTAACATATAAGGTCGATCCTTTCATGTCCATTTTATTATTAGCTCCATACAAAATGGCATTTTGTTCGGCATGCAGAGCCAGCGAACAACTTCCTTTACTGTCGCGCGGACAACCGTGTTCAGGCCATTCCACATCGCAATTGTGCGTTCCGGCCGGTGGGCCATTATACCCCAAAGAAATGATGCGCGTGTCTTTTGTAAGAACTGCACCAACTTGGGCTTTTACGCAATGTGAACGGGTAGCCAACTTTTCGGCAAGTTCCATATAAATTGTATCGAATGTTGGCTTACTCATATTTAAATTCCAATTTTAGTATTAACCGTTGATATAATTTCAGATTCTAATTTCATGGCGCTTTGTTCAATCTTTTTTCCTTCTTCGATGATTTTTGCAACAAACGTTTTATCGTCATAACCACTGCAATTAATTCGCACATTCATGTAGGCACCCATTACCGCGCTACGAGCGCAAAGTGCTGCTACACCTGCATCTGACACCGAGTTAGGATTTCCAATTTCGGCCATAGCTTTTATTAATTGCATGCTATCGTTCGACAGGTTCATTACCTTAAATGGAACTTCAATCGCAAATTTTGTAGCATCATTTATCGCCTGGGTTCTTATTTTCTTTTCTTCATCAGTTGTCTTTGGCAAACCAAATGCGGTCATAATTTTATTGAACGCTTTTGTATCCAGATCAACTAGTTTATTGAGTTCATCCTTAAAATACTGTCCTTTTTCGGCGTAATTAGAGAATTCTTCCCAACGATCGTCCCAACCTTTTTTGTGCGAACTTAAATTAGCTACCATTGTTGCCAAACTTGCCCCCAAACTTCCCAAATACGCAGCAATAGATCCACCACCGGGAGCAGGACTTTCAGACGCTGTTTCATCAGCAAAATCAAGCAAGGTCATATTCACTAATTTTGAATCGAACTTATCTCTTAATTGATAATCGATTATTCTTTCTTCGGGTTTAAACGGTGAAAGTTCATCCAAACCCATCGACTTTACCGCGATCTTAATTAATTCTTTTTCGCTAACGCCTATTGAACGTTGTTGCTTTTTAAGAAAATATTTTCCTGCGTCTAACAAAGATCTTAAAGGAATTAATCCAACCAATTCACTTCCTGTAACACGAATACCGCGCTCTTGCGCTTTTTTGCACACTTCATCAAAAGCTTTGTGAACAGACGTGATATTAATGTTAGTTAAATTCATTGAAATTTGTGCGATACCATATTCTTCAATGTACCAACCTATTGCCTTTACTGATTTTAAGGTGCCGGCGATTGACTTTGGAGAACCGTCGGAATTTGTGATAATCTTGCCGGTTATTTTATCTCCTTCACGCATTACACGTCCTGCCTCGCGCACATCAAATGCTATTGAATTGGCGCGACGTGTTGATGTTGTATTTAAATTTACGTTGTAAGCCACTAAAAAATCACGTGCGCCAATAACAGTTGCTCCACGTTTTACATCATATTCTGCAGGACCTGCATCGGGTTTCCAGTCAGGTAATTTTATTTTTTTGAAGAAGCCTTCGTATTCTCCGGCGCGAATAACTGAGAGATTGCTTCTCTTTTTATCCGCTTGTGCATTCTCGTATAAATAAATTGGAAGATTCAATTTCTCGCCAACCATCATTCCTAATTTTACAGCATATTTTGCGGTTTCTTCCATGGTGATATTGCTGATCGGAATTAGGGGACAAACATCGGTCGCCCCCATGCGTGGATGCTCGCCTTTGTGCTTGCTCATATCTATTAATTCGCCTGCTTTTTTAATTGCTAAAAAAGCTGCCTTAACCACAGCATCAGGAGTTCCAACAAAAGTAACTACAGTTCGATTGGTTGCTTTTCCTGGATCAACATTCAATAATTTGACTCCCTCAACGCTTTCAATTTCGTTGGTAATTTGCTTGATGATGCCCATATTAGAGCCTTCACTAAAATTAGGTACACATTCAATTAATTGTGTCATATCTTCAGATCTTTATGCGTTAAATTGATCTCTTTAAAACGTTTGCAATTTTGCACATGATCGTTCACCATTCCAATGGCTTGCATGTTTGCATAACAAATGGTACTTCCACGAAATTTGAATCCTCGCTTTTTCATATCCAGGGCCATAGCATCACTTTCGGGTGATGTTGCTTTAATGTCACCTTGAACTTTTAACTTATTTACAAGAGGTTTGTTATTTACAAACTGCCAAACGTAAGTATTAAAACTACCAAATTCTTTTTGAATTTGCATAAAAGCTTTGGCATTTGTTATCATTCCCGTTATTTTTAAACGGTTTCGAATAATACCTTCATCTTTCATCAATCGTTCCACATCCTTCGGGGTAAATTTTGCTACCTTTTCATAATCGAAATTCGCAAAACACCTTTTAAATCCTTTGCGACGATGCAAAATTGTTTTCCAAGATAAGCCTGCTTGAAAACTTTCGAGAATCAAGAACTCGAAATGTTTTTTATCATTCAAAACCGCAACGCCCCATTCTTTATCGTGGTATTCCTGCATTAATTTATCGCTTCCGGGCCAATTACACATATCAAAAAGAGTCTCAAATATAATTCATTTAACCGCAATATTTAAATAACTTTGCTAACCAATGTTTAACCAACAACTACTCGCCCTAATTAAAAAAGAATTCACGCTCGAATTCCGCCAAAAAGCAAGTTTGGGAGGAATATTGGTATATGTTGTTGCTACCATTTTTATTTCGGCTTTAAGTTTCAACAAAATTATTGTGCCTGAAGTTTGGAACGCTCTTTTTTGGATCATTTTTTTATTCTCAGCCATAACTATTTGTGGTAAAAGTTTTACAAAAGAAAGTGGGGGGGCCGCTCTAAATAATTATGTATTATACAAACCACTTACTTTTTTTACCTCCAAACTAATTTACAATTTTATTTTTTTATTATCCATTAGCTTGGTTACACTTTTCTTTTACTCGTGGTTTGTAGGCTATCTCATTAACAATTTTGCACTTTTTATTCTTGTTTTGACATTAGCTTGTTTAGGATTTTCAGCCATTTTGACATTAATGAGCGCTATTGCCTCTAAGGCCGATAATAATTACACCATGATGAGTATTTTAAGCTTCCCAGTTCTTATTCCTGTGCTTATTTTAGCGTTAAGAGTTAGCAGGCAGGCAATTGACGGATTGGCATGGAGTGTTAGTGCTGATTTTTTATTGATCTTAATAAGCGTTAATACCATTTGTATAGTGCTTTCAATACTATTATTTCCCTATCTTTGGCGGGCTTAAAAAACATGAAGAATTGGTACAAAATAGCGTCGATAATTTTGATCCTATACACGGTTATTTTTGGCATGTTAGGTGCTGTTCCGCGTCTTCCAATTTTAAATGAAACCATTCGCAATTTATATTATCATGTACCACTTTGGTGGGCCATGATGTTTCAAATGGGTATATCACTTTTTTATAGTGCGAAATTTTTAAAAGGAGAGAATAAACAAGACGAACGATTTGCATACAATGCTGCTTTAGTTGGAATTTTACTATCTATCCCGGGATTAATTACCGGAAGTTTATGGGCAAGATATACATGGGGAACATGGTGGACATTTCAAGATCCTAAGTTGAATGGAGTTGCCATTGGAATTTTAATTTACCTGATCTATTTTATTTTACGAGCTTCTATTATTCAGGAAACGGCGAGAGCACGTGTAAGTTCGGTATTCAATATTTTTGCGTTTGTAATGTTCATGTTGTTTATTATGGTATTTCCTCGTTTAACGGATTCATTGCATCCGGGTAATGGTGGTAATCCTGCGTTTGGAAAATATGATCTTGACAATAATATGCGTTTGATATTTTATTCTGCTGTAATTGGCTGGATGTGTTTTAGCGGATGGCTTTTGAATATTTTAAATAGAATTTCACTTATTAAATCGAAGATAGATGATTAAGAAATTATGCCTCCTCTTGTTTTTGCTTTCAACTTTTTTTGCCAACGCTCAGGAAGTGGAAATGGCAGATAGTTTTCGGGCCGACGGAAAAATATATGTGGTAATTACAGTACTTGCAATTGTATTTGCCAGTATTGTTGGCATATTGATACTGCTTGAACGCAAACTCAGCAAATTGGAAAAAGAACTAAAAGAAACAAAGAACTAAGATGAAAAAATTATACATCGTTGCTATAGTTGTTGTAGGCGTTGCCATTGCGGTTATTATGATGTCGCTAAAGAACACTACAACGTATTCTGACTTTACAGAATCGGCAGCAAACTCAGAACGAGAATTTCATATTGTAGGAAAACTTGATAAAACACAAGCACGGGTTTATGAGCCACAGATCAACCCCGATGAATTTAGTTTCTTTTTAATTGATAATAAAGGAACAACTAAACAAGTTGTGCTTCATAAAAGTAAACCACAAGATTTTGATAAAAGCGAGCAGATAGTTTTAATTGGTAAAATGCAAAGTGATGTTTTTCATGCCAACGATATATTATTAAAATGCCCGAGTAAATATAACGACCCTATTCCAAAAATTGAGTAGAAAATAACATGACCTCTTCCATTGAATATGTAGGTGAACACATTTGGGCCGGGAAACTTGGCTATGGTTTTGTTGTTCTTTCATTTGTAGCTGCGCTCCTCTCATTTGTTTGCTTTTGTTTTTCAACTAAACGATCAGAGTATCTTTCGTTTGCCCGAATCATATTTAAGCTTCACGCTTTAGCGGTTGTAGGAATTGCAGTAACCCTATTTTTTATGTTGCTCAATCATTTTTTTGAGTACCAATACATTTGGCAACACAGCAACAAAAGCATGGATATGAAATTTATCCTTTCATGCTTTTGGGAAGGCCAAGAAGGAAGTTTTTTATTGTGGACTTTTTGGAATGTTGTACTAGGCTTAATTCTCAATCGTGTTTTAAAGAATACCGAATGGGAAGCCCCAACCATGGCTGTTTTTGCTTTGGTTCAGATATTTTTGGCAAGCATGATATTGGGTATTTACATTGGCGATTATAAAATTGGCACAAATCCATTTTTACTCCTTCGCGAACATGAGCAGTATAGAAATATGCCGTTCATCCAAAATCCAAATTACCTCTTAAAATTAGACGGCCGAGGCTTGAATCCTTTATTAATGAATTACTGGATGACGATCCATCCTCCTACTCTATTTTTAGGTTTTGCATCTACACTGGTTCCTTTTGCGTTTGCTATTGCAGCTTTTTGGAATAAGAAATTCAACGAATGGCAAAAACTTGCTTTGCCTTGGGCATATTTTAGTGTGTGTGTATTAGGCATAGGGATTTTAATGGGCGGTGCCTGGGCTTATGAAGCATTAAGTTTTGGAGGATTTTGGGCTTGGGACCCCGTGGAGAATTCATCTTTGGTTCCATGGTTGGTAATTGTTGCTGCTGCACATACCATGATCATCAATAAAAATAAAGGCGGTTCTTTATTTACAACACATTTTTTATCCATCGCAGCATTTCTTTTGGTTCTATACTCCACTTTTTTAACGCGCAGTGGAATTTTAGGCAATTCAAGTGTGCATGCATTTACCGATCTTGGAATGACCGGCCAATTAGTAATGTATGTGCTTACGTTTGTTTTTATAAGTGTTGCATTATTGATACATGATGAACTCATCAAATACTCATACATTATTGGCTCATTACTTATTTGGTTCTTTAGTTTATTTTACGGTCATCAAAAATTAGCCCTCGAAATTTGGTGTGTGATTTCAGCGGGAATGACCTTTTGGGCCTACATAAAATATTTTCCTAAAGAAAAAGACGAAGAAGCACTTTACTCGAGAGAGTTTTGGATGTTTGTAGGAAGTTTGATCTTGCTATTGATAGCCATGGTGATCACTTACTTTACTTCATTGCCAGTGATCAATAAACTTTTTGATTTAAAATACGCACAACTAAAAGTACAAGAGTACAATGATTTTATTTTGCCGTTCGCGGTAGTGCTTGTTATTTTAATCGCTTGTGGGCAATTTCTTAAATATAAAAAGAACAACGCTTCGGCATTTTTTAAAAGTTTAATGATAAGTTTTGGGTTAGCTTTAGTCTTTGGTTTAACTGCTAGCATTCCCTTATACTTGAACGAAAGCAAATTAGAAACTTATAACAAGATAGGCTATACCTCTATTTTAATTACCTCATTATTTGCTGTATTTGCTAACCTCGATTATATGCTTAGAGTATTAAAAGGTCATATCCGAAAATCAGGATCCTCCATTGCGCATATTGGTTTTGCTTTGATTATGATAGGTGTACTTATATCTACCTCTAAAAAAATAACCATCTCAAAAAACACAACCAAGCAAAATCTCAGTGAACTTTCAAAAGAATTTGATAATCAAAAAAGCATGTTGCTTACCCAAGGAGATACAGTGCCTATGGGGCCTTACATGGTAACTTATACTGGAAGAGAAAAAGTTGGTATTGATTATTACTTTAAAGTAGATTACTTAACACCTGACAAAAATGGCAAATTAGAATATCAATTTACCTTAAAACCAAAAATACAAGATAACCCTATTATGGGAACTGCAGCGGAACCCGGCACAAAACACTTTTTAGATAAAGATATTTACACGGTTGCTTATGCCGATGTAAAAACTCAAATTGACTCTGCGAGTCTTGGAAAATTTAAACCACCAACAAATTTTGTTGGCCATGTAAAGGATACAATTTTTGCAGGCAATGCTATTATTGTAATTGACTCTTTAAGAACTAACGTTAATGAAACGGAGTATAAAAAAAGTGATTCGCTTTTAGAAGTAACGGTTATTCTAAAAGCTTACGATTCAAAGGAACATGTTTACACTGCGCGACCAAAGTATATAATTAAAAATAATACGCAAATACCGGGCGAGTACATTATTGAAGAATTGGGCTTGAAGTTTGTGTTTTGGAAAATAAATCCAGAGGAAGGCACTATTGAAATAACCATGAGTGAGCGTGTTGGTAATTCAAAAGATTTCATCGTAATGGAAGCGCATTTATTCCCTTTTATTAATGTACTGTGGTTAGGCTGCATCATTATGGCTTTAGGCACTGCCATTGCCATTTTGGAAAGGATCCATCAAATAAGAAGAAGGCATGCTTGAGGCCGAAAAAAAGCATGCCTCGCAGGAAGCAAGGAAAATAGTGATCATTGGTTGTGGTAATGTGGCTTGGCATTTAGCGAAACAACTTTACAAAAAATTTGATCTAATAATTTATAACCATCAAGCAAATGCTCAATTAGCCGAATTTAAAAAAGAGTTCAATGCCTTAACTTATTCTTCTATAAAAAAGATCATTCCTAACGCCGACGCTTATTTTATTTGTGTAACAGATAGTTCTATTGCTTCGGTTATTAAAACCACTTCACTTACTCCATCAAGTAACGTTTTAATTTGTTCAGGAAATTTTGATCTTGCAAGTGTAAAAACAAACCTAAAAAACCTCTCTATATTTTATCCATTGCAAACTTTTTCTAAAGATGCTAAGATCAAATGGAAAGATACACTTGTTGTAATTGACTCGGTATCGCAAGCGACGTTTTTAAAGGCGCAAAGTGTGTGCTTGTACTTTAGTAAGCAAATTGTTCAGCTGAATTACCAACAACGATTAAAATTGCATTTAGCTGCTGTGCTAGTAAATAATTTTACGAATGCTCTTTTTGTGGAAGCAGATGCGTTAATGCACTCTGTAAGAAAAGATCTCCATATAACTACGCTTTTACCGCTCATAAAACAAGGCACAAAAAAATTAAAGTATATGAGTGCTAAAGCAGCTCAAACCGGTCCGGCCAAACGAAAAGACCAAATTGTAATAGATAAACATTTGGAGATCTTAAAAAATAATAAGGAATTAAAACAGATTTATATTTTGCTCAGCGATCTTATTACCAAACAACAAAAGTAATTTATTCTAATGGTAACTAATTTTAAACAGTCACTCACTAAAATAACAACCCTCATTTTTGATATTGATGGTGTATTAACCAACAACACTGTTTTTGTTACTGAGCAAGGAGAAATGCTGCGTAATTTACATTCAAAGGATGGCTACGCTCTTCAATTAGCAATAAAAAAAGGTTACAAAATTGTGATTATCTCGGGTGGAAACAATGAGCCTATTAAAAAAGTGCTAACGAGAGCAAAGATTCCTTTTATTTTTATAAACATTCATGATAAACTTCAATGTTATAAAGACCTGATCAATGAACATTCGTTAAAAGACGAAGAAGTGATGTACATGGGTGATGATTTGCCTGATTGGGAAGTGATGAAACGTGTAGGTGTTGCTGCTTGCCCTAACGATGCGGCCACTGAGGTAAAAGATATATGCATTTATATTTCTGATAAAAAAGGTGGCGAAGGCTGTGTGCGCGATATTATTGAGCAAATTATGCGTGTGCAAGGAAAATGGGAGATCGCTAATTGGTGATTTATTTTTAATCTCTATTTAGATTTTTTGTGCGTGCCGGCGAGGTTCGTGTCGATTTTTTTAAGGAATCCTCACCACCCCCGCCGCCGCGCTTTTCGCTACATGCGTGCCCGTATTTTGCTATGTTTGCAAGGCTTTCTGCTTCTCCCAATAGTTATCGGGACGCTCACGGATAAAGAATGAAACTTTGCAAAATTTTTCTATTAAATCTGCGCAAACCTCTGTGGTTTCTTCCTCTAGATTTTTTATTATCTTTAACCTAACATGACAAATGTATTAAATAACAAATTTTTTGCTTTTCTGAAATTGATCAGGGTTGAGAATCTTGTTATTGTAGTATTGACTCAAACTTTTCTACACTACCTTGTGTTCCAAAAAATATTTACGGAAGCTCATATTCCAACCAATATTTACATAAAGCTATTTGGATTGATCGTTATTAGTACTGTTCTTATTGCTGCTGCCGGATACATCATCAACGATTATTTTGATGTAAAAACAGATCTTATCAATCACCCTGATACTGTAGTTTTAGATAAAGTGATAAAAAGACGTTGGGCAATAATTTTGCATATCACATTTACAACATTAGGAGTTTTATTAGGAATGTACACCGCTTTAAAAACAGGCTATTTGCGATTGGCATCATTTCATCTCTTAACGGCTACGGCTTTATGGTTCTACTCTACCAATTTTAAAAAACAATTATTAGTTGGTAATATTGTTGTGTCGCTCCTTACAGCCTCAGTTCCTTTTATAACGTTTGTTTTCGAAATAGCGTATTTGCAAAAAACAATCCCTGAATTCGCGGCAAATCACATTCCTGTAATTCTTTCTGCTTCCAAAATAACTTTGATATTTTGTTTATTTGCCTTCATCACCAGTTTTGCTCGCGAAATAATTAAAGATATGGAAGATGTGCTCGGTGATAAAGCCACCGGCGGAAAAACCATGCCCATCAGTTGGGGAATGCGAACCAGTAAAGCTGTTTGTTTTTTCTTAATCTCTATAACTATTATTTTATTGTTAGTGGTAATATACAATTCTATAAAATACAAAGGAGAATTGATCACAATACCAAATTTGTATATTTTATTAGGACTCATTTTTCCTTTACTTATTTTACTTTTATTAACCGTTAAGGCAAATACACCAAAACAATTTAAACACGCTAGTTTACTTTTGAAACTCATTATGCTTTTAGGAATAGGCTATTGTTGGATATTTTACTTTAGTTAATATGAACGCCACCGAAAAATTACTGAAAGATTTTCCGTACAAACTTATTTTAGGCTCTGCTTCTCCTCGCCGGCAAGAATTATTAAAGAGTTTGGGTTTTGAATTCGAAACCAAACCAATTAATGCGAATGAAGATTTTTCTTCCGATCTAAAAGCACATGAAATCCCCCTTTATTTGGCCGAGAAAAAAGCTAATGCGTACCCCCATCAATTAAAAGAGAATGAACTATTAATTACATCCGACACTATTGTGTGGTGTGATGCAAAAGTGTTGAACAAGCCTGCCGATTTTGCTGAAGGGAAAAAAATGTTGGAATCGCTCAGCGGTAAAATGCATGAGGTGTTTACGGCAGTGTGCTTAAAAAGTGCAAATAAACAGATCGCATTTTACGATACCAGTAAAGTTTATTTTAAAAAATTAAAAACCGAAGAAATCGACTATTATTTAACCAATTATAGTCCTTACGATAAAGCCGGGGGATACGGTGTGCAAGATTGGATAGGTTATATTGGTATTGATAAAATAGAGGGAAGTTTTTACAATGTAATGGGTTTGCCCGTAAAAGGGCTCTATGAAGAATTGATTAAGTTTTAATTCAATTTGCTTTTGTTATCTAGTCGTCCCTCAAAAACTCTGTAAGCCTTGTTATATATTGAGTTTGTTTAAAAATAGTGAGATAAAAATCTACCGAAAAAAGTAAAAAAGGATTAAAAAAGCGGCAGATTTTTTTAAGTGTAAATTAAACCGCAATGCTGCGCCCGGGATAGAACGAAA
>JAWXAS010000185.1:0-11968 GCA_034439635.1 Bacteroidota bacterium
ACTTGGTTCAAATAATTACACCAATATGAATCGCTAAAACTAATATTCAAAAAACCTTTTACAATATTGAATGCAGAAATATCCGAATTGTTGTTTACTAAATAATTTCCTATCTCGTTGCCAATTTCTTCAGGCTTTTTTCCTGCCTTGCCGGCAGGCAGGTTTGTGTTTTTTGTATAGGCAAATGTTGTTAGTGTATAGTCGCCCTCAAACTCACTTCGCGTTTTTTGAATTGGAATTGGAGAATTAGAAATATTGTACAATTCGCTTAATGCTTTTGTAATGGAAGATTCGAGTATGCTGATGGCCTTGTTCATTTTGTAAAATTAGAAATAATGTACTAATGTTTTAATATTTGTATAAATAAAAAAGGTTCGCTTTGTGGGCGAACCTTTTAAAATAATACGGTTTGTATTAATTTATAATGAGTTTACGCCTTGTTCTTTCTCCATCCGAAACAACTTCGATGTAGTATGAGCCACGGGCATATTCATTCACTTTTACTTTTATCATATCAAATACTCCTTTATCAGAGCAGATCAATCTACCAATGTTATCATAGATCGCGTAATCAAATTTCTTGCCCATATAAGCTATGGTTAACACATCTGAAGATGGGTTAGGGAAGATGAATAACTGATCATTAGGCAATGTTTGTGATTGTAATCCAACACCACCGCAGGCATTAACCGTTTGAGTAAACACTGCAGTTGATGTACATCCGCTAACAATACCTGTTAATGTGTAAGTTGTAGTAACAGTTGGAGAAACAAATATTGGATTAAAGTTAGAACCACCATTCCATGTATAGGTTGTTGCACCGCTTCCTGTTAAGTTAGCTGCATCTCCAATACAAATTGGATTAGAACTTGAAGCAACTGATATAGTTGGATTTGGATTTACACTAACTGATATAGCGGCTGTGTTTGTACAGTTGCTGTTACCACCGGTTACAATATAAGTTGTATTTGTAGCAGGACTCACAGAAATGGATTGTGTGGTTGGACCTGAATTCCAAGTATAAGAACCGGCGCCATTAGCAGTTAAGTTCACATTTTTCCCTACACACATAAGCGTACCTCCCGAAACGGTTACTGTAGGAATATTTACAACACTTACTACAGCAGTTTGAGTTCCGTTACAGTTTCCTAATTTACCTTGAACTGTATAGATCTGGGTTGAAGCTGGCGTTAAAACATTTATGGGGCCTGATAAATTTCCAGGGTTCCAAGTGTAAGTTGCATAACCGGATGCATTCACTGTAGAAGACCCTCCTCCACAAACAGAACTACTGCTTGGCGAAAGAACCAATGCAGGAGCGCTAATGATAGTAATACCAATTGTTGCAGTTCCGTTACAGCCGGAGTTAGTTCCACTCACTGTGTAAACTAAACTAGTAGGAGGCGTAACAGTAATTGCTGCACTATTTAAGTTACCAGGTTGCCATGTATACGTAGTTGCGCCTGTTGCTGATAAACCAACTGTGCCACCGGTACAAATGGTTGGTGTAGTTGCTGCAGGAACTATTGTAATACTTGAGCCAATAGTTACACTTACAGTTTTTGTATTCGCGCAAATGCCATTTTTTCCTTCAACCGTATAAACTGTATTGCTAGCAGGAGATGCCAATAAAGGATTTCCTGTAAAGCCTGTGCTCCAAGAATATGTAGTTGCACCACTAGCCAATAAAGTAGCAGTACCACTTGCGCAAATAGTTTGGTTAGTAACACTTACGTTTGGGGTTAATGTTGCATTAATAGCAACCGACTGTACTTGAAAACAGTTGTTGTTATTTCCTTGCACGGTATATGTTATATTAGCCGTTGGACTTACAACTACACTACTTGTAGTTTGAGCTGTGCTCCAGCTATATGTGCTCGCACCACTTGCAGTTAAGGTTAAGTTTGTACCCGAACAAATATTATTGCTAGAGGTAATTAAAGCAACTGTAGGCTGTATAGAAACGGTTAATGTTTTTACTACAAAATTTGTTACAGTTCCATTATTAGCAGTACAAGTAATTGAATAAGCTCCAGGGCTAGTGAATGTTATATTTGTGTTAGTGCCATTTGGAGCAGAAATTGACGATGGTGGATTAGAGGTCCATGTGTATCCTGCAGCCCCTGTAGTGTTATTGGTAAATGTGTAAGCAGTATTTGTACATGCTAACGACGGATTTGAAACAGACATAGTTGGTGCCGGTAAAAAGATATTGATATTATCTAAATATAGCGCCTGGCCATAATGTCCGCGATTAACAAAATGTGCCATTACATTTGGTTGAAAAGCGGCAATGGATGTAATGTTGATACTGTCGGTTCTCCATTCGGTTGCTGTTGGTATAAATATACTCGCTTGTATAGTTCCCGGTGAAGTAGAAAGTGTTTGCCCACCTTTGCTATAAATCTGAGTTGAGGTAATTCCACAATTAGTAGAAAGCCTAACCTCTAGTGTATCCGAATAAGGATTTTGAGGAGTGATATTGGCTGTGACATCATATTGTTTATAAGCTACATCAAACCTCAGTTTTGCATTTGCCACGTTGCTGAAATTATAGCGCGGCGTACGCATTTCATCTCTGTCGCCTGTAGCATCTTCTTCGTAATCGTTAAACATAGCGCATTTAGCAGAGGCGTTTACAAGAAATCCTCCAATACCTTGTTTAAGCTTCCAAAATAAACTATCGTTATAAACGTTTAGCGGTGTCCAGTTTGTTGGAAGAAATGGTGGCGATGATTGGAAGCCTTCAACTAATGGCAATCCAATTGGTCCTGCAATGGTAATATATGAGTTTTTGATTTTTGCATTGTTTCCGGCGCCATTTGTAACAGTCATAGTTACATTATATGTACCAGGACTCGCATAACTTACAACTGGTGCAGATGAAGTTGAAGTAGCAGGAGTTCCGCCAGGGAAGCTCCATGCCCAAATTTGAGGATTGTATCCTGAACTATCAACAAATGCAATGTTTGTATTAGGACAAGTGTTGCGTGTTAACGTATAGAAATTTGCTAAAGGAGGTGTTGCGGTGTAGCTCGCCGCACATTGCATGGCCGCGAAAGCTTCAATGCGACCTGCCCCCAAAAGGTTAGGCGTAAAAGCTGAGTTAGCTGCTATTGTATAAATATTAGCAGCAGTTGAAGAAATACAATTCAGCACGTCTGTTTGCGTCATCCAAGGGTATTTTGCAAGCATCAAACCAGCTAATCCAGCTACAATAGGACAGGCCATTGAAGTTCCAGACATTTGACCGTAGCCATTATTAGTTGCGTTTGGTAAAGTACTAAAGATGTTACTTCCAGGAGAAGCAATATCAACCCAGGTTCCAAAACAAGAAAAACCTGATTTTACATTATTGCTTGCAACGGCGGCAACGGCGTAAACATTATTATAAGCTGCAGGGTAGTGTAACACGTTGTTATTATCATTTCCGGCAGACACCATAATGATACAGCCTTTGCTCCATGCATAATCAATAATAGATTGAGCAGCAGATGAAGGTGCGCCTGTACCTCCCCATGAACATGAGATCACGCGTGCTTTGGTTTTAGCTGCATAAATAATCCCCTGGTAGCCAAATCCTACAGATGAAGGAGAGTCTCCGTTTTTAGCACATTTAACAGGAATGATCCTGATATTCCAACCTATAGACGAAGCGCCAATTCCATTATTGTTAGTTGCAGCTGCGCAGCCAGAAGTATGTGTTCCGTGATCCATGGCCATATTTGTTGGATTGGTGTTATTATCACCATCCGCCGGATCCCATCCATTCACATCATCTACATATCCGTTTTGATCATCATCAATACTATTCGCTGGAATTTCTCCTGGATTCGTCCAGATATTTGCTGTAAGATCAACGTGAGTTCTTTGAACTGCATTATCAACTATGGCTACAGTAATATTGGTTGTGCCATTAGAAGTACTATTCCAAATATTCCATGCATTAGCCGCGTTGATCTGGTTAAGATGCACAGAAGAGGTATTACCGGCGAGCGTGAAATCATTTGGAGTAATATGTGTTTTTAAAAGCATTACCTTTTCAGCATATTCAACAATACGATTTGAACTCAAATCTGCAATAAGATCATTGATCTTTGCAGCATTAGTGAATTCTAATTGAAGAATGTGTGTAAGACGCATATCGTCATCAGCTTGATAAAACGGTTTATAAGCTTTGGTTATACCATATTTGCCTATTAGGTCTTTTAGAGCAGCAATTTTCTCTAAAGGGAGGTTGTTTGGATCATCCAACCCTATGTTCTTAATTGTACCTGTTCTGAATTTTAGGAATATTTGTCCGTCAACATATTCCGGACTAACATTTTGTGCAGAGCCCATGATAAACAAGCTCAACATGATAAGGGTAAAGATTTTTTTCATTCGATAGGTGTTGTTATGGTGTTAGACTAGTAAAAATAGGTAAAAAAAAGTGTGAATCAAAGTAATGTGTGAGAAAAAGTTGATAAATTTAACAAATGCGGATAGCTGTTATTGATTGCGGTACTAATACGTTTAACCTTCTTGTAGTGGAGCTTAAAAATTCATCGTTTACAAGGGTGCATACATCTAAAATACCAGTTAAACTTGGAGAGGGCGGCATCAATAATAAAGTGATACAGGAAATACCTTTTAAACGAGGTGTTGATGCTTTGATCAAATTTAAGAAAGAGCTCGATAAGCTTAGTGTAGAAGAGGTTTACGCTTTTGCTACTTCTGCAATTAGAGATGCTGAGAATGGAATTGACTTTAAAAATGAAGTTTTAAACCAGTGTGGAATAGAGATAAATATTATTGACGGAAATAAAGAAGCAGAGTTGATTTACAAAGGAAATAAATTAGCAATGGATCTTGGAAATAGACCTTCATTGATAATGGATATAGGTGGAGGTAGCACAGAGTTTATTATTGGAAATAAGGAACATATACTTTGGAAAAAAAGCTACAGGCTAGGCGCTGCAAGAATGTTGGAAAAATTTAAGCCCTCCGATCCAATTACAGAAAAAGAAGCTCAGGAGATATATTCTTATCTTAATGAGGAGCTTAGTGAGATAAAACCATTAATTGATCAATTTAAACCGGTAGAGCTTATTGGTTCATCGGGCGCTTTTGATTCGGTAGTGGAAATGATACATGGGCAATTGGCGGGTGAAAAATTTGAGAAGGAGAAAACAGAATATATTGTTGACCTGAATAATTACCATAAAATAGCAGAAATGGTGATACAGTCTACACTGGCACAACGAAAAATCATAAAGGGTTTAGTTGAAATGCGGGTTGACATGATGGTGGTGTCGTGTTTACTTATTAATTTTACCTTGCAAACATTTAATTTACAAAAAATGCGTGTGTCAACTTACTCATTAAAAGAAGGGGCGCTGCAAGAGATCATAGAAAATAAAGGATTTTAATTATGGCAAAAGTATTGATCATAGATGATGAAAAGGCCATACGCCGTTCTATTCGCGAAATATTGGAATTTGAAAAATACGAAATAGACGAAGCTGAAGATGGAGCGCAAGGCCTTGAATTGGCGTTGAAGAACAATTACGATATTGTGTTGAGCGATATAAAAATGCCAAAGCTAGATGGTATTGAGTTGCTTCAAAAGTTGATCGACGCCCATTGCGAAAGTGCATTGATCATTATGAGCGGCCATGGAAATATTGAAACTGCCGTGGATGCGGTAAAAAAAGGAGCTTACGATTATTTAGCAAAACCTATTGATTTGAATCGCTTGTTAGTTACTATGCGTAATGCCATGCAAAAAAATAGTTTGGTTGAGGAAACAAAAGTATTAAAGAAGAAGATCGCCAAAACCATTGATATGATTGGTGATTCGGGCGCCATTAATAATGTAAAAGATATCATAGAAAAAGTTGCTCCAACCGAAGCACGCGTATTAATTACAGGAAGTAATGGAAGCGGAAAAGAATTGGTTGCTAAATGGATCCACGAAAAAAGCAATCGCGCCGCCGGCCCATTAATAGAAGTAAATTGTGCTGCTATTCCAAGCGAATTAATAGAAAGTGAATTGTTTGGTCACGAAAAAGGCGCATTTACCAGTGCCGTTGCTCAACGTAAGGGAAAATTTGAGTTGGCAGAAGGCGGAACCATTTTTCTAGATGAAATTGGCGATATGAGTTTAAGTGCGCAAGCAAAAGTATTACGCGCTTTACAAGAAAATAAGATCACAAGAGTAGGTGGGGATAAGGAAATTAAAGTCAATGTGCGTGTGATTGCCGCTACAAATAAAGATCTTAAAAAAGAAATTGAAAAAGAAAATTTCCGTGAGGATCTATTTCATCGTTTAAGCGTTATTCCTATTCACGTTCCGGGATTAGATGATCGTAAAGAAGATATTCCTTTATTAACAAAGCATTTTATGGATTTGATCACCGAAGAAATGGGCGTTGCAAAAACTGTTTCTGCCGGCGCAATTGAAGCACTTAAAGCTCGTAAATGGCCTGGAAACATACGTGAGTTCAGAAACGTTATAGAGCGTTTGATCATTTTGGGAAGCAAAGAGATTTCGAAAGAAGACGTGGATAAATTCGGTAAATAAGTTGGCAGTCGGCAGTTTGTAATAAGCAGTTAGAACTTAAAACTGAAACTGGCTAATGCTAGCTTACTTTAAAATCTTCTATCACCAATTGAATGGAAGTTTTTCCATTGAATTCATTTTCCTGAATTTTAAAAGCAATGCTCATTGGTGTTTTATCGTGAAAGAATTTAACGTAATCACCTTTGTCATAAGCGATCGCACTAAAACGGATATTTGGATTTGACTTTTGGAATAACTCCAATTTTAAATGATTCGCACCAACAATTTTGGCCCAACCATTATCGAATACGTTTTTACTTACAAATACCGGCATCATGTTTTCCGGACCATGCGGAGAAAATTGTTTTAAAATGCGTACAAGCTTTTGCGTTATTTCGTGAAATTCAATTTCTGTTTCAATTTGTAATTGCGGAATTAATTGATCATCGCTAATAGATTTGCTTACAACGTCCTCAAAACGCGCGATGAAATCATTCACGTTCTCTTTTTTCATGGTTAAACCCGCAGCAAATTTATGTCCTCCAAATTGTTCTAACAGATCGCTGCATTTTTCAATAGCACTGTATATATCATAATCTCTAACGCTACGAGCACTTCCTGTTGCTTTACCGTCGCTTTCGGTTAAAACAATGGTTGGTTTGTAATATTTTTCAATTAATCTCGACGCAACAATACCAACAACTCCTTTATGCCATTTATCGCTAAATAAAACAGTTGTTTTCCTAAATTCGGTAATAGGATCGTTTTCTAACAAAGCAAAAGCTTCGGTAGTTGTTCCAAGGTCAAGGTCCTTGCGTTGTGTATTTGTATCGTTAATGCCTTTAGCTAATTCATTCGCTTCGTTCTCATCTTCACACACCAATAATTCCACTGCGGCGCTTCCTTGTTTAATACGGCCCGCTGCGTTAATTCGCGGACTCAACACAAACACTATATTAGTAATGGTTATTTCTCGCGCCAATTGATTCATGTTCAATAAGGCTTTTAGTCCCGGCCGCGGATTCGAATTCATTTTTTCCAAACCAAAATGAGCAAGAACACGATTTTCTCCTGTAATAGGAACAATATCTGCGGCAATACTTGTAACAACTAGATCTAAAAAATTATAACAAAGTTGTAGGTCCAAATTATTTTTTCGGCTGTATGCTTCAATTAATTTGAATCCAATACCAGCACCGCTTAATTCTTTGTAAGGGTATTTGCAATCGTGTTGTTTCGGATCCAAAACTGCAATTGCTTCCGGAATTGTTTCTCCGGGCAAATGATGATCGCAAATAATAAAATCGACCTTTAGTTCGTTGGCATAATTTATTTTATCAATAGCTTTTATGCCACAATCTAAGGCTATGATCAACGAAAACCCATTGTCTTTCGCAAAATCAATTCCTTTAAAAGAAATACCGTAACCTTCGCCATAGCGATCTGGAATATAGTAGGCAATTTGATCTGTATGCGCTTTAAAAAATCTATAAACTACGCTTACAGCAGTTGTTCCATCCACGTCATAATCGCCGTAAATAAGAATCTTTTCGTTGTTCGCGATTGCTTTATCAATACGATCAATGGCAACACTCATTCCTTTCATTATAAAGGGATCGTGCAATTGATTTAGCTCGGGCCTAAAAAATGTTTTTATCTCATCATACTCTTTCAAATTTCGCTGATAGAGTAATCTGGCAACAACACGATCTACTTTTAAGATCTCTTGTATTTTAGAAATTTCTTGTACTCCTTTTTTAAGGTCGGATATGTTCCAGCGTTTTTCCAATGGTTAATTATAGCTCTTAACCAATATTATGATATACCGCTTCAATGTCATCGTCTTCTTCCATTTTTTCTATCATAGCCGTTACATCAGCCTCTTGCTCAGGAGTAAGTTCTTTAAAAGTGGTTGGTATATATATTTTACTTGATTCAACAACGTTCATCTTTTTTTCTTCTAACGCGGCCTGCATATTTCCAAAATCGGTAAAGGCAGTTTGAATAATGAAATAATTTTCATCTTCATTGATCTCTTCCAAGCCAAAATCAATTAACTCTAACTCGAGATCATCTTTTTTTAAACCTGCGGCATCAATTTTAAACATTACTTTATGTTCAAACATATAACTAACTGATCCGTTTGTTCCTAGCGACCCTTCAGCACGCGAAAAGTACAAACGCACACTTGCCACTGTGCGAGTAGGGTTATTAGTTGTGCATTCTACTAATACCGGAACACCGTGTGGTGCGTACCCCTCATAAATAATTTCTTCGTAATTGCTGGAGTCTTTTTCGCTTGCACGTTTAATAGCACCATCCACATTTACTTTGGGCATATTAATGGCTTTCGCATTTTGAATGATCATGCGTAAGCGCGAATTTAGATCGGGGTTTGGTCCACCAGCTTTTACGGCTATTGCTATTTCTCTGCCAATTTTCGTAAACGCTTTGGCCATTTTGGCGTAGCGCTTAAACATCGTGGCTTTGCGTTTTTCAAATACTCGTCCCATCTCAATTTACTTTTTATAGTGCAAAATTATAATTTACTCTCAATTAATTGTAAGCTCATTCAATATCTCCGAAAGTTTTTTAGTTAAATTTTTTCGAGAGTATTCTTTTATGGCATCTTCATCACGTATAATTTTTTGGCTTTGAAAAAGCGCTAATACATTCTTTTTTAAGTTGGTGTGATCATTAAAATCACTAATCATTCCTGCTTTTGTTTCTTTTAAAATAAAAGCAACATCGCCATCTACTGGTCCAATGGCAAGCACTGGTGCTCCGGCCGAAAGATATTCAAAGAACTTTCCGGTTAAAATGCTTTTTGCATTTGGCGTTTGATTCACCAATAATAAATTCACACGCGAACGTTGCTGTTCCTCTATCACTTTATCGTGCGGCATGTAATCGATTTTATTCACAAACGATGAAAGTTTATACTCTTCAATACTTTCTTTTACTGCAATATCTAATTTGCCAACCAATTTTATCTCTAAGGAATTTTTAAATGCTTCATTCTCGCTCACCAGTTCGCTCAACACCTTCCAAAGTACTTTAGGATTACGAGTTTTTACCAAGGTGCCAATGTGTGCGATGCTAAATTTTTTATCTTTCTCTATTTTTGTTTTTATAAGATCATCTTCATCATAACCATTGGTAATTACTTTAAATTTTGTGTTTTGGGCATCAATAATTGCAGCAAGTTCATCACTCAATAATTGCCCAACACTTATTACGACATCGCTTTCCAATAAAACTTCTTTTTCTAATCGCTTGTGTTTTTTATCAGCCCAAGAACTTAGTTTTAGGTCTTTATAAAAATCAATATTGGTCCACGGATCTCTAAAATCGGCTATCCACTTTATGTTTGGATGCCTTTGTTTTAAAGCTTTTGCGATTAAATGCATACTGTGTGGTGGACCACTACTTATAATAGCATCAACTTTATGTTGTTGAAGATAATTATTGAGATATTTTACCGAAGGATTGATCCAAAATTTTCGTGCATCAGGAATAAAGAAATTTCCTCGGATCCAAACTGCAAAATTGTTGAGCGAACTAGTTTTTTTACTCTCATTTAAAAAGGCAGCATTTATTCTTTGATCTTTTTTCTGACCAATTAGTTTTTTGTAAGCGTTATAAGGCTCCCAAATGGGTGTTTTAATAACGGTAATGTCTTTTGGAATATCTTTCTCTAAACTTACGTCAATTTCGGGTATTTCTCCGTTCTGGGCGGTATATACAATAGATTCCCATCCAAATTCTCGCAGATACTTCACAAATTTAAGCCATCGTTGAACCCCGGCGCCCCCGCTTGGAGGCCAATAATATGTTAGTATCAGAACGGTTTTCATAAGATTTGTAAAGCTAATCAAAAATGGGTTTTAGGACTATAATTTTGCTCGTTTTTATCTCAATTTGGCTGCATCTGGCGCCTGGTTTAACTTCCAATGGTTTAAGTAATAATTTTATTGGGTTAAAAATCAGCATTTAACACGTTTTAATTAGAAATAATTTTGCTAGGCCAAAAACTGTATCTATCTTTGCCGTCCCTAAAAAAATGTAGTTCTTTGAGTTTTAGGGGCCGAACACAAAAAAAAGTAAAGAAAAAAGCAATTTTTTCACTATTTTTTTTGGATAGTAAAAATATAGTATGTATTTTTGCCACCCGTTTTAAAGGAAACAATAAAACGGTCGTTCTAAAAAAGTATTGAAAAGGAAAGAGTTTATCAGGGGAAAAACTGTGGATATGTGAATTGAAATTGTGAAGTAACTGATAGAGGAAAACTTAGAAGATATAGAGTACAACGTTCATTGAAAAAATATTGATAACCAAAAGATAGCAAGTTTCTCAAGTAAATATTTGAGAATTAAACTAAAGCTCTTGAGCCCGTTAAGGGATGATCTATTACAGACATTCACCTTAAGATGAAAATTAAGGAATCAAACAATTTTTACAACGGAGAGTTTGATCCTGGCTCAGGATGAACGCTAGCGGCAGGCCTAATACATGCAAGTCGAGGGGCAGCGGGAGTAGCAATACTTGCCGGCGACCGGCGCACGGGTGCGTAACACGTATACAATCTACCTTTAACAGGGGGATAGCCCGGAGAAATCCGGATTAATACCCCATAACAACAGAGTCGGCATCGATTTTGTTTGAAAACTACGGTGGTTAGAGATGAGTATGCGTCTGATTAGTTAGTTGGTGAGGTAATGGCTCACCAAGACCACGATCAGTAGGGGATCTGAGAGGATTAACCCCCACACGGATACTGAGACACGGATCCGACTCCTACGGGAGGCAGCAGTAAGGAATATTGGACAATGGGCGAGAGCCTGATCCAGCCATGCCGCGTGCAGGAAGAAGGCGCTATGCGTCGTAAACTGCTTTTACACCGGAGAAAACCCCCTTACGTGTAAGGGGCTGATAGTATGGTGAGAATAAGCATCGGCTAACTTCGTGCCAGCAGCCGCGGTAAGACGAAGGATGCAAGCGTTATCCGGATTCATTGGGTTTAAAGGGAGCGTAGGCGGTCTTATAAGTCAGTGGTGAAATCTCCTCGCTTAACGAGGAAACTGCCATTGATACTGTAGGACTTGAGTATAGTTGCTGTGGGCGGAATATGACATGTAGTGGTGAAATACTTAGAGATGTCATAGAACACCGATTGCGAAGGCAGCTCACAAAACTATAACTGACGCTGAGGCTCGAAAGTGCGGGGATCAAACAGGATTAGATACCCTGGTAGTCCGCACTGTAAACGATGATTACTCGCTGCTAGGAGGCAACTCTTAGTGGCTTAGCGAAAGCGATAAGTAATCCACCTGGGGAGTACGCCGGCAACGGTGAAACTCAAAGGAATTGACGGGGGCCCGCACAAGCGGAGGAGCATGTGGTTTAATTCGATGATACGCGAG
>JAWXAS010000186.1:0-3552 GCA_034439635.1 Bacteroidota bacterium
AGTTCGATACACACAGGAGGGTGGGAGATTTTGCAAGCTTTTGTGGCGCCAACTAAATTATTTGCCTTGGTTTTAAAGCGACACAAGTGCTTGCAAAATGTGCGGTTGGTACGTCTTGCTTGTCGGGTTTAGGTCTATGGGTAACGTTGAGCAAACACAGATTTCTATACGTTTAGGTCTAGCGGAACGTGTGGCCCTAAGCGAAATTGTCAAATTATTGTAAAACAATTTTTTTATGGTAAGTTGCTCCATTCATAGTTACGTGAGCAAAATACAGACCTTTTGATTCTAATGACAAATCAATGCTAATTGAAGGAACTGAAATGTTGCTTTGGGAGAAAACCAGCCTACCAATATTATCATAGATATTAATAGAATATGGTTCGCTGACTTCCGAGGAAGTTAAGAACGTAAATTGACCGCTGGATGGATTTGGAAATAATAACATGTTTTGAGAAAGAGTGATCAAAGAAATGTTTTCAAGCACATCATCCTCTTCTGTGAAAGACGGATCGGTATTTAGCTTACTAAGTCCTTCCTCTCCATTATTACTATTCGGCATTTTCCCTACTCCTACATCGCAACCACCCAAACAAGGCTGGGGAGAAGCTGTAAAGTTACAGCCGGAAATTGCCCTGAATCCAGCACTCAATATAACTTGGTTACCATAAAATGCAACTGAAGTACCGCTTTGGATGTTAACATTTGATGTGGCTTGTATATTCCCTGATGCCATATATACACCATCATAACTTCTGGTGCCAGGAGCTGGGTTAGAAAAAACAGGATTGTTATTTTGAAAACCTATAGGCATTCCGTTTACATTGGCACTCGTGTGTAAGTCATTTGCGTTTGTAATAAAATAGCTAGACTTGCAGGCATCCTCTCCCGTAAAAGACTGCCAATATATATTACCTGTTCCGTTTGGGTTTAATTGAGACTTCAATTTGCCGAAAAATTCTGTTCCTTCATCCCAGCTATACCAAAATCTTCCAGCATCTGATGTCAGATTCGTTACTGAACATGGATCGTTTGGTGTGAGTCCCGCCATTTGTTGACCTATTATTAATTTATTCTCATTAAACCAAGGAGCTCCTGATGATCCTCCTTGCATTGTTCCATCAGTCCAACCTTTCAATCTCCATCGTTTTCCATTTGTTTTTATTTTTATTTTCTCAATTGAGTACGATATCTTTTTTATATCCCCTTTTGGATGATGTATCATATGGACATTGTCTGGCTCGTCTTCCGAATTATCCCAACCATTATAAAAGACATTAAAATTTCCGGGAGGACGTTGTAAGAGTTCTAATAATGCTGCGTCACTTCCTCCAAATACAGGTTGAAATTTATGAATTACCGCACCAACAAGAGAAAAAGTTTTTGCTGGTTCTTGAGAAGGATTAGGACAGTTTGCACTTTGGTAATTGAATGTAAACGTATAAGATTGTAAAGCAAGCTGCTCTGCGTTTGATATTACTCCATCATTGTTTCTATCTATTAGATGCCCGGCAGTTAGAATAAATGGGCGGCCATCTCTTTTTTCGTTGGCTAATAATGACCCTGAACCGCTATTAATTGTATTGTTTTCGGAAAAATTAATAAGTACCACGCCCCTTCTTTGATTACACCAAGGGTAATCACAAATGGCGTTAATATTACACGATGCTGAGGCTCCGAATTGCGCAAAAGTATTTGTGCAACTGATTAGCAGTATAATCAGAGTAATTTTTGAATAATTTAGTTTTATTTTCATTTAATATGGAGTATGATTATTTTAGTTTATAAAGTATTGATAAATTAATCCCTGTCGAAAAATAGCCTACGCCAGGAAACAGTCCGAATTTTTTATTTAGAGGGCTATATAGCGAACCTGTAATTTCAGGCACAATAACAAAATGTTTTTTAGTTGAAAAAAAAAATCCACACTTAAAATCTTTAGTGTATAAAAGCCTTTGCAGAGGTGAACTGCCGTAACCTAAAAAATTGTAATCGCCGAAATACGCCGAAATACCATTATAGCCATTTGGACCATAAGAATTAATTTTTCCATCTTCAATTTTTTTATATTGAGTTAATGCTAAAAAAGATGTACCCAAACCAACAAAAAAGGAATTAAAATGATATTGAATATTAAAATTTAAACCTAGGAATTTATCTCTGTGAAATATTACTCTATCATTAACATTGATAAGGGATTCGCTAATCCTTTCTTTATAGCCAATGGTGCAATAGGTCAGTGCCGTATTGAGATAAAATGTTTTTTTTAATTTTAAAGTAGCTTGAATAGATGGATTAAATGTAAGTATTGGTTCAACGGAGTGATTTGTGTAATTTAAAGACCAAGAAGGGCCCATAAGGCTACGAGTAATAGTGGTATTTAATCCAAACCCTATAATCAACTTTGTTGGTTTATTTAAACTATCCTTACTATTTGCCAATACTTCAGAGGTGTAAATAAACAAAAAAAAAGTTATTAGTTTAATTAATTTCATGTTAGCTAGATTTGTTAGTGCTCGCGATCTTTATTTTTTTTGAACGCATTATTTTTTTCTAAGGCAGAAAGCCTTTTCTCTAATTCAATAATATAAAGCGTTAAATTTTCAATCGTTTCTTGTTGTTTTACAAACATCTCAGAAGTGTTTATCCCATTTGTTATATAATAATCTGCACTTTCAAAGCCAGGTAAATGTTTGTTTTTTAGAATAAAACTATCCATATCTTTAATGCTTAAAAGTTTATAGTTTTTATCGAACACGTAATCAGGAAATCCACTTGTCATAACTCTTACTTCTCTAGCATATACAAAACCATTACTTTTAACTCTGAAATTTGTTGTGTTTGAGGCATCTTTAACGTCTAAAGCAAAAAGAGCATTTGTACTTTTCACAATTGCAGATCCATCTGTTTGGATTAGAAAATTAATATTGTTAGGAGTTGCAGCATTTCTTACTTCAAAGGCATTGTCAGGACTTGAGCCAGTTAGCGTGATAAGAGCAGAAGGATTTGCCGCAGTTATACCAATTTGTGTTTTTCCATTTCCATAAACGGCAAAACTTTCCAAACTATTAGATTTATTATATACGCTATATGCTTTTGTACTTGCGTTAACTTTTGATCTAATGCCATCACCACCCCACCCATCAACATTAAATTTTGATGAAGATGGTTCAGTTTGATCACCAACAGTCATTCTACCATCATCTCCTATAAAGACCAAATAATTTGCCGAATTAGGGCTTGCAAAAGGTTTCCAAAAATTTAAACCGGGTATGCCGTTATTGTTAGGCAAATATTCAATTCCCCAATCACCAAATGGACTTACCCCACCATCGAATACAACCTGAGGTCCGCCGTAAGTATTTGTTCCTTGTAATCGAATAACCCCTTGATTAAACCTGTATTCGGGGCCACTAGTATTGCTTCCAATATTAGTGCCAAAACCAATAGTTCCATCGGTTTTTATCCACTGCCTATTAATGCCATTTGATTTGAGAATAAAATCGAAATTATCACAAGTCCCCGCAGAAATATCAGTATGACCTGTACCCG
>JAWXAS010000187.1:0-3482 GCA_034439635.1 Bacteroidota bacterium
GAACAAGTTTAAATTGTAACAGTACAACACAAACCGGAACAGTAGATGTTGTGCCAAACCCGATAATTGTAATTGCGCCGGTAACGCCAACCATTTGTGGTGGAAGTGCAATAGGCTTAACGGCATTCGGCGCGAATAATTATACATGGAGCCCTGCTGTGAGCATCAACACTCTTAACGGAAACTTTGTGATTGTTACGCCAACCGTTACAATGAATTATGTGGTAATTGGTGAAGCAGCAACATGTACGGCAATTGCTGTGAGGCAAGTATCAGTTATACAATTGCCAAATCTTCAGGCAGTGTCGAGTAAAACCAATATATGTGTGGGCGATAAAGTAAATCTAATTGGTAATGGAGCCAATACATACTCGTGGATGCCTACAACAGGCTTGAGCAGTGGCAATGGCAATTTAGTTGTTTCCACTCCACCGAGCAATATCACTTATACACTTGTGGGAAGTAATGGTATATGTTCATCTTCTGTTACAATTAGCATAGGTGTTTCTCCTCGCCCTATATTGAACTTAAGTACTACTATTAAAAAAATATGTAAGGGACAAAGTTCTATGATCATTGTATCAGGTTGTCAAGGTTATGTATGGTATCCAACTTCAGATTCAACAATACTTGCAAGCAATACAACAACTAATACTACCAGCATGGTTGTTACACCAACGGCTAATATGAATTATACCATAACAGGATTTAATTCATCAGGACCATCAGCTTGTCCATTTACGAAGGAAATATTAGTAGAGGTCGTGCCTACAATAACTCCAGGTGTGAGTTATAGTGCTGCAGTTTGCGAAGGCAAATCGGTTAAATTACAAGCAGAAGGAAGTAATACCTATCAATGGACCCCTAGTGAAGGTGTAGTTAATGCATTTTCATCTTCACCGTATGTGAGTCCAAAATCAACAACCATTTATACGGTTCGTGTTTCAGATGGTGGATTCTGCCCACAAACAGCAACGATGTTAGTAAAAGTTAGTCCACAGCCAACAGTAAATGCAGGGCCTGACATGACCTATAATTCAGATGAGCTGATGTTCTTAAATGCGAAAAGCACTGGAACTATTACTTGGACGTTTGGTGATAATATCTTATGCTATGTTTGTCCTAACTCACAAATAACAGCAACCAGAAGCGGTGTGTATTATGTGAAAACTACAAATGAATTTGGTTGTACTGCAACGGATGATGTTTGGATTGAAGTAACAAATGATTATCCTATTTTCATTCCAAACTCGTTCACGCCAAACTATGACGAACTCAATGATAAGTTCCTGGTTTACGGAGAGGGCATTATTAAATTTGAAATGCTCATTTTTAATAGATGGCATCACCAAATATTCTCTTCAACTGATCAAATAGAAGGATGGGATGGAACCTTCAAGGGTGAAATTGTGAAGAATGATTCGTACATATATGTGATCAATTATACAACGTACGATAATAGAAAGTATACTAAAACAGGATTTGTGAATGTAATTAGAGAAGATTACTAGAAAAAGATATCGTACTATAAAAAACCCTCTCATTAACTCAGTGGGTTTTTTTGTGTTCAAACGGAAACATAGTAGCGTTATAAGCGAATTGATCAATCTAAAAGAATTTGGAATACATTAAACCCTTGAATTCTTTTTACCTACTTTTGTGCCAATGAAAACATCAATTGCCATAATTGGAGGCGGGGCATCGGCCTTAATGCTTGCGGCTCAGTTGAGCGAGGCAAAATTTGATGTAACCATCTATGAAAGTAATTCGGCTGTTGGAAGAAAGTTTTTGGTTGCGGGTGACGGAGGGTTTAACCTAACGCACTCCGAAGCGTTGGAAAAATTTATTTCGCGATATACACCAAGCAATTTTTTAAATAATAGCATTACGTCTTTTACTAACAATGATCTTCGCGATTGGTTTAAAAGCATTGGAATAGAAACGTTTATTGGAAGTAGCAAACGCATATTTCCTGTTGAAGGTATAAAACCAATAGATGTATTGAATGCTATTTTGAAGGAACTAAAGAGGAAAAATGTTGTCATCAAAACAAATTTCAAATGGAAAGGATTTGATGACGCTGATGTAAAAGCAAACATCACTATTTTTGCCTTGGGAGGTTCGAGTTGGAAAGTAACCGGATCCGATGGCAGCTGGACAACATATTTTTCTGAAAGAGGAATTGACATTATTCCATTTCAAGCTTCTAATTGTGCATACGAAGTAAATTGGAAGGATGAGTTTATTTCAATAGTGGAAGGAAGATCATTGAAAAACATTACAGTAAAATGCCATGCTAATGAACGAAAAGGCGAATTAGTGATAACAAAATTTGGTTTAGAAGGAGGAACAATTTACGCCTTGAGTCCTGAAATTAGAACTCACTTGAATAAAGAAGGTTTCGCCAAAGTATATATTGATCTTAAACCTTCGCTTACGGTTGAACAGATAAAAGATAAATTTAGAGCAAGGGGAAATCGCACTATTAAAAAATTACTCATTGATCGATTAAATTTTGATGATACCCAGATAGAACTTTTAAAAACCATACTAAGTAAAGATAACTTTACGAATTTGGAGATGCTGGCAAATAAAATAAAAGAGCTGCCAATAACAATTAACTCTACAGCACCATTAGATGATGCTATTTCAACCGTTGGAGGAATTTCATTGAACGAAGTGGATTCAAACTTTCAAGTAAAAAAACTGCCTAACACGTTTTGCATTGGCGAAATGTTAGATTGGGATGCGCCAACCGGTGGTTATTTATTACAAGGCTGCTTTAGCATGGGTTATTATTTGGCGCAGCATTTGAATAAAAGTTAATTCTCCTTAGTTAACGCATCATTTATTTAACCACGAAGACACAGAGACACAGTGTGGATCACGAGACGTGCCTAAACTTGCAAGAGCGCGGAGCGGAGAATTACCTACGGCAAATCTGGACTTTTTGTGATGTGACCTAGGAAAGTGCTTCTAAAGGAGTTTGGAATGTAGGAGTGTTAATGCTTTAGAGATGTGCTTGAAAATGTTTCACCGGATACTGCGTGAGGGTCGCGATAGCTATCGGGAGTAGCGAAAATCCCTGCCTTGCCGGCTGGCAGGCTTTTTGCCTTTTTTAGGCAAAAAGATTGTTCGCCGCGGCGAACGAAAAGCCCGACCCCGTCAAGTGAAAAACTTACAGTGTGTATCCGGTTTTTCTACTTTATGGGCACACGACCAATTAAATAGTCGTCCCTCAAAAACCCTGTAAGCCTTGTTATTATTGAGTTTGTTTAAAAATAGTGCGATAAAAGGCTACCGAAAAAAGTAAAAAAGGATTAAAAAAACGGCAGATGTTTTTAAGTGTAAATTTAGCCCTAATGCTGCGCCCGGGATAGAATGAAAAGCCTTGTTTAGGGCTTTGCTTAATGTTTGCGCAACGAGTAGGCTTCGCTTTTTCTGCGCAGACCACGCAGTGCGACAAACATAGCAAAGGACAA
>JAWXAS010000188.1:0-3352 GCA_034439635.1 Bacteroidota bacterium
CACAATTATAACAAGCAGAATTAATGTTTGCCCATAGATTTGAACCTATTGGATCTTTTAGAAGTTTGCTTCCGCAGTAATCACAATAATCTTCGTTGTTCATGAACGAGAAAGGTTTTCACCTTTATCAAATTTGGTTTTTATAAAATAAACAACTACACCAATAATTCCAAATGTTACACTAATAACTAGTATGTATGTTAGGCTAAACATCTTATAACCAAATTTAATCAAATAATTTTATCGGTCAACCGGTCGGCCAAGTGTACTCTTAATAAATGGTAAAGCCAGTAAAATTTACTAAATTATTCCGATATTTGTGGGAGTAATGAGAGACGTAATTTGGACAATAATTATCATTTGGGTTATTTACAAAATTGTAGGCATGTTTAGAAGTGTTAGTGCTGTAAAAAAGACCTTCGTTTACAATAAACACGAAACGCATAATCACACGCAATCTACCAAACCCGAGGGAAGTGTAACCGTTGAATCTCAGGAAAAACATCAGGGTAAGACTCCAAAAGCCAATTCAAATGGCGGAGAGTATGTTGATTTTGAGGAGATAAAATAATAGTGTCTCTTAGAAATTGTCTTTGATCAAGTTTGGCTAATAAAAATCTTACCTAAACATCTAAAGAATCAAGTAATCCGCTGATTTTTTTACCGAACTCCAACGCCCGGGACAGAGGTGATAGCCCAACGAAGCAAAGCATTAATGCCGAAACGTGGCGGAGGCTCCGCTTTTTTAGCGGAGACCCCGCACACGTTAGCGAGGAAATGTGCGGTGGCGCGGCATTTATGCTTTACAAGTTGTCTACAACCGATGGCCCGATAAGGCGCATAATACTATAAATTCATTAGAAAATACGTTTTGAAGAATCGCTAAATTGAATTTAAAACCACAAATTCCCATTCCTTTTCCTTAACTTTGACAAAATAGATTTGTATGGCTAGCGATAATTTTCAGGCACACGATTATTACTTAATGGATGAACTGTTAAGTGATGAACATAAATTGATCCGTGAAACTGCCCGCTCTTGGGTAAAAAAGGATGTAACGCCAATTGTAGAAGAGGCGTGTCAAACAACAAAATTCCCTAAACAGTGGATCAAAGGGTTGGCCGAAGTTGGCGCGTTTGGTTCTTATATTCCTGCCGAATATGGCGGTGCTGGTTTAGATCAAATTTCGTATGGTTTGATCATGCAAGAATTAGAAAGAGGCGATAGCGGTTTGCGTTCTACAGCTTCGGTACAAAGTTCATTAGTAATGTATCCTATTTATTCTTACGGAAGCGAAGAGCAAAAAAAGAAATACCTCCCAAAGTTAGCAACCGGCGAACTTATGGGTTGCTTTGGATTAACTGAACCCGATCATGGAAGTAATCCAAATGGAATGATCACCAATATAAAAGATAAAGGCACACATTATTTATTGAACGGTGCAAAAATGTGGATCAGTAATTCACCCGTTGCAGATATTGGTGTGGTTTGGGCAAAAGATAAAGCCGGAGAAATTCGTGGTTTGATTGTAGAAAGAGGCATGGAAGGTTTTACAACACCTGAAACGCATGGTAAATGGAGTTTGCGTGCAAGTGCAACTGGCGAATTAGTTTTTGATAATGTAAAGATTCCTAAAGAAAATATTTTTCCGAATGTAAAAGGTTTAAAAGGTCCTTTGGGATGTTTGAACAGCGCTCGTTACGGAATTGCATGGGGAGTTATTGGTGCAGCAATGGACTGTTATGATAGCGCTTTGCGTTACAGCAAAGAGCGTATTCAGTTTGGTAAACCAATTGGCGCGTTTCAATTAACACAAAAAAAATTAGCCGAAATGATCACCGAGATAACCAAAGCACAAATGCTTACGTGGCGTTTAGGCGTTTTAAAAAACGAAAACCGCGCCACACCTGCGCAAATTAGTATGGCCAAACGTAATAATGTAAACATGGCTTTACAAATTGCACGCGAGGCTCGTCAAATTCATGGTGGTATGGGCATTACCGGCGAATATCCAATTATGCGCCACATGATGAATTTGGAAAGTGTAATTACCTACGAAGGAACACACGATATTCATTTGTTGATTACAGGAATGGATGTAACGGGGTTTAATGCATTCGGATAACTAGATGCAGAAACCACAGAACATCTTTTGCTCACAGAGGACACACAGAGGTCAGAAAGAATCACAAAGCCCATTAATAAAAAAGGAAAGCATTTGCTTTCCTTTTTCTTTGTGTCCTCTGTGAAAAACTCTGTGAAGTGCGAAGCGCTTCTGTGGTTTCTGCCTCTAAAATTCTACTACTCTAAAATAAACTTTCCCGATCTCTCTTTACCCTCTGATTTAATTGTATAAACATACATCCCCTCACTTAAATTCGAAAGATCAAGTTCTTTGTTTGAGTTAGCATCTAAATGTACCGTTATTAATTTTGTTCCAAGGATATTGTAAATACTTACTTCCGAATTCTGAGCAAGATCAGAACTTATTTTTACGCTTTTTTTATCGGTATATAATTTTGTTTTTGATCGCATGCTTTGAGATTCTTTAATGCCACTGGCTAGATCATAAAATACAGTTATGGTTGCACCATTTGTAAAGCCCATTTTATTTCCGGCTACTGATGATACCAATTTAAAATTGAAACCAAAGCCCGGATGATTTATTTCATTATACGTTAAATATGTTCCCCACATATCTATCGAACTTCCAATGCTTACCGAATTATTTCCCATGTAATCAGGAGTTGCTGCGGCTTGTGTATATCCTGCAAGATATCCTCCAACTAACAACATCACAATGGTATCTCTAAGTGTAGCGTTGCTTACGTTACTTGTATAATTAAAACTTACTTGCACGCCGGTAACGGTGCAATTAGTTGGTATGGTAAAACCATAATTAGTAAACAATACCCGATGCGAATAACCTGCTGCCGAAAATGTAACATTGGGTTTAAGCTGATCGCTTACATTCCATAGATCGCCGCTGCATAAACAATTAGAAGCAGAACCCGCGCCCAGAGTTTGGCTAAGGCTTTGTTGTGGTAATGCTTTTAATGCAAATAGTATTAGTAAACAGGTAAGAAAATTTTTCATTTATATACTAAGTTACACTATTTGCTACAAAAATGATGCCGTTTAACATAAAAATTTAGAGAGTGGGATTGTTTTTAACCAGAGAGCACACCTTCGGTGCTTCACAGAGATCAACACCGAAGATGCCGAGAAAAAAATAGAATGCCTAAAACTAATGAGTCGTCCCTCAAAAACTCTGTAAGCCTTGTTATTATTGAGTTTGTTTAAAAATAGTGCGATAAAAATCTACCGAAAAAAGTAAAAAAGGATTAAAAAA
>JAWXAS010000189.1:0-8147 GCA_034439635.1 Bacteroidota bacterium
GCATATCTATTATAACTGAACTTGTAAGTTTATTGGAAACATGCGAAAAGAAAATTATTATACAGCACTAAAAATTTAACTTGTATGTTATCTTAGTTAAATAGGATTTCAAATAGCTTAAAATCTTTAAATCTTCCGTAAAAGAGTTCGAATATATATCCTTGGCCTCCACAGATGAATGCAAAGGGCTAGTCCGTTGGGTTGGCCTTTTTGTTTTATGTTAGAGCGATGAAGTATCACTTTCAAAAGCGCAAACATGAAACAAAAAACCGATGCGTAGCATCGGATTTTGCATTATCAACATTGAGAAGGAAAGATCACTGTAAGGTAATCTCTCCGGGTCCACCCAAAGGAAAAAGCTCAAAAAAATGAGTTTGTCCCTTCTTTATTTCCTTTAAATCCTTGCTATCATTGAGGTGTCGCGTAAATAATTTTTTCAAAAATGGAGTTCGAACTATTACTAATTATCAGTGAATTATATAACTAATTTACAACATAGTGCAATCTTTTGAAACAAACTTTCATAAACTTTGTTGCTGAAATAAATTATTAACTATAAAAAATAACCCAATGAAAACATTATTTGCTATCTTAATGTTCGCTGTAACAATTTTGTCTTTTACCTCATGCCACTCAGATCAAACAGCTGATGAAAGTCTTAAGGATGATACGCAAAGAACTAAAATTATCTCTACACTTGTTAAAGATCCTGCATACTCTAAAGAAATGATGGGTGCGATGATGGATGATGATAATTGCAAAAACATGATGACGCAACATATGATGGAGAAGCCAGAGATGAAAAGCATGATGATGGATAATATGATGAATATATGCAAAAGCGATTCATCCATGTGTAAAATGATGATGGGTAAAACAATGGATATGTGTGAAAGTGATGAGGCCATGTGCAAAATGATGATGAATTCAATGCAATCCCACTCTGGCGTTATGAAATCAGTTAAAGGTTGTTGTGCTATGGATGAAGGAATGAGTAAAAAAGATGCCCATATGAGTCATCATAAAAAATAATAATTGTTAAAATTCAACCGGTAATATTTTTATAACTATTCCGACACAGCTTCTTTCATCCTTGATTGATAGTTCTTAATTTTTTTTAACTTTGCTTTTGAGAATGCAAATAGTAATTTGGAAAAAAAGTGTGTTTGAAATTATACATTAAAAATATGGTTTGCCCACGGTGCATTAGTGCAGTTGACAAAGTATTTAATGATATTAATTTAAAACCTTTAGAAGTTAAGCTTGGTGAAGTAACAATTCCTAAAAAATTAAACTCAAAACAATTTGTTTTACTAAAACAAAAGTTAGAATTTTTAGGTTTTGAACTTTTAGATGATGGCAAGCGACAACAAATAGAAAAAATTAAATCTATTGTTATAAACCACATTCACCATATAGAAGATGGGAAATTTGCTTTTCCCGACATTATTTCAAAAGATCTTAATAAAGAATATTCTCAGCTCAGCAAACTATTTTCTCTAACAGAAGGTATAACTATAGAACAATTTGTTATTCTTCAAAAAATCGAAAAGGTTAAAGAACTAATAATGTATAACCAAATGAATTTAAGTGAAATTGCAGATAAAATGGGCTACAGTAGTGTTGCCCACCTTTCATCTCAATTCAAAAAAACTATTGGCCTTACTCCTTCTCAATTTAAGACCCAGGGCTTACCTCTGCGTAAAACCTTAGATACTATCTAGCAATACAATATAAATCGTTTCCATAATTATATAACATTACCTGGCTGTAATTTTTGACCTTTGTAATGTTAAATTCAATTATTATGGAAAAGTTAGAAAACAATACTGTTTATTTACCATTAGAAAACGTTGAAAGCGAACATTGCGCTTTAATTGTCAATAATGGTTTAGATAAAGTTGAGGGGATTGCAGAACATACTGTTGAACTTAATAATAGCAGAGCTCAAATTAGTGGAAAAGACATCGCAGCCTTAGTTCCTAAGGCTGTAAAAGAAATTCGCAATTTGGGTTATGAAGTCACCACAGTAAAAAAATCATTTCCTATATTAAATATGACCTGCGCTTCTTGCGCAAATAGCAGTCAACAAATATTGACAATGCAAGTCGGCGTAATTTCCGCTGCGGTTAATTATGCCAATGCCATCGCTACTATAGAGTATGTTCCAACAATCATAGATCCTCATAAATTAAAAGCAGCTTTACAGTCTATAGGCTATGATTTAATGATAGATGAAAGTGAAGAAGCAAAAGATTCCTTTGAAGAAATTCAACAAAGTCATTTTAAATCTTTACAAAAAAGAACAATTGGTGCTGTGGTACTTTCAGTTCCTTTAGTAATAATTGCAATGGTTCCTTATTTAATGAATCTTCCTTATGCAAACTATATCATGTGGGCATTATCTACCCCAGTATTGGTTTGGTTTGGCAAACAATTTTTTACTGGCGCATACAAGCAACTCAAACATTTTTCCGCTAACATGGATACATTGGTTGCACTAAGTACAGGTGTTGCCTATTTATTTAGTGTATTTAATACGCTTTTTCCAGAATACTGGCACAGCAAGGGACTTCATGCACACGTTTATTTTGAAACGGCGGCTGTGGTCATTTCCTTTATTCTATTAGGGAAATTATTAGAAGAAAAAGCAAAAGGCAATACTTCTTCGGCTATCAAAAAACTAATGGGCTTACAACCAAAAACGGTAATCATTATTCACGAGGGTGGTCATCAAATGGAAATGTCAATTGAAAGTGTACAAGTTGGCAATATATTACTCGTTAAGCCAGGGGAAAAAATTGCAGTAGATGGTGTTGTTACAACGGGCAGTTCATTTGTAGATGAAAGCATGATAAGTGGCGAACCAATACCAGTTGAAAAAAGTAAAGACACTAAAGTATTTGCAGGTACAATCAATCAGAAAGGAAGCTTTCAATTTAAAGCAGAAAAAGTTGGAAGCGACACACTCCTGTCTCAAATCATTAAAATGGTTCAGGATGCGCAAGGAAGTAAAGCTCCTGTGCAAAAATTGGTAGATAAGATCGCTGCAATATTTGTGCCCATCGTTATTGGAATTGCAATAGTTAGCATGATTGCCTGGATAATACTTGGTGGTGAGAACGGATTTACTCAAGGCTTACTGGCAATGGTTACAGTTTTAGTTATTGCCTGTCCTTGTGCTTTAGGTTTAGCTACGCCAACTGCCATTATGGTTGGAGTTGGAAAGGGCGCTGCGATGGGAATTCTGATAAAGGATGCAGCAAGTTTAGAATCATCAAAAAATATAACTGCTATTGTTCTTGACAAAACAGGTACAATAACTGAAGGCAAACCAACAGTTACCGATTTAAAGTGGTTCGAGAACGAAACAGAAACTCTAAGAAACATTCTTTATAGTATCGAGAAATCATCAGAGCATCCCTTAGCGGATGCGATTGCTAAGCACTTATCGGATTCTTCAAAGTTTATTAACGAAGTTTCAATTGAAAATTTAAGTGGTAAGGGAATTCAGGGTTCTTATCAAAAGAATAAATACACTATTGGCAATGAATTATTAATGACGGAAAATAAAATTAGCATTAATGACACAGCCCGAATTTGGGTCGATGATAAACTGCACAAAGCACACACAGTTATTTTCTTTACAGATGGCGCTAAACTTATTACAGCAATTTCTATTGCAGATAAAATCAAAGAAACTTCGATTGAGGCAATAAAGCATTTAAAAGAAAGAGGGATTGAAGTTTATATGCTTACGGGCGATAATGAACAAACAGCAAAAGCTGTATCAGAACAAGTGGGCATAAATCATTTTAAAGCGAATGTTTTGCCTGCTCAAAAATCTGCGTTTATAAAAGAATTACAAGCTCAAGGAAAAATTGTGGCAATGGTTGGAGATGGCATTAACGATAGTAATGCATTAGCACAGGCAGATGTAAGTATTGCAATGGGTAAAGGAAGCGATATTGCTATGGATGTTGCAAAAATGACCATCATCGCAAGTGATCTGAATAAAATACCACAAGCCATTCTTTTATCCAAACAAACCGTAGCAACTATCAATCAAAATCTTTTTTGGGCATTTATCTACAATATCATTGGTATTCCAATTGCAGCGGGCATATTATATCCTATTAATGGTTTTCTTTTAAATCCCATGATAGCAGGTGCAGCTATGGCATTGAGCAGCGTGAGTGTCGTATCAAACAGTTTACTTCTTAAATTAAAAACAATTAAAAAATAAAACAATGGAAACTCTAAAATTTAAAACAACAATCAATTGCGGTGGCTGTTTAGCCAAAATAACACCCTTTTTAAACGAAGAAAAATCAATCGAAAAATGGGAAGTAAATATTTTAACCCCTGAAAAAACATTAACAGTGCAAACAGAAGAGACCGATCCAAAAAAAATAATAGCAGCAGTGGAGAAAGCGGGATATAAAATCGAACAAATCTAGTCTAATAAATAAAAACCATGAAATAGTCATGTTGTCGAAACACAAATGAAGTCAACATGGCTATACCTTCATTCGACAAGCTCCGTAAAAGAATGACAAATAAAAAACAATAATAACTACATATGAAATCATTATTCAACCTAATCCTAGTGCCAACGCTTTTACTAAGTACAAGCTGTAACGGACAAATTAAAAATATTAAAACATTAAGCCTAAAAATAGATGGCAATTGCAAAATTTGCGAAAAAACGATTGAAACAGCTGCTAATAAAAAGAATATAGCAAAATTAGTTTGGGACAAAAATACAAAAACAGCATCCGTATCGTTCGATGCCACCAAAACTTCTGAAGATGAAATTCTCAAACGAATTGCACTAGCCGGTTATGACAATGAAAAGTTCCTTGCTCCAGATAAAGCATACGGTAATTTACCGGAATGTTGCAAGTACGATAGAGCCAGAAAAAAGACAGAAGCAAAAAGTGGAGTGGTTGTAAGTACTACTGATCAATCTAAAATCACCAACACTCAAAACACTTCGGTAAATCAATTGAAGATAATTTTCGATTCCTACTTTGATTTAAAAAACTCCTTAGTAAAAACAGATAACAAATCTGCAATAATTAAAGCAGAAAATTTATCTTCCGCAATTTCAAAAATTGAAATGAATAAACTTGAAGGTAATCAACACGCAATTTGGATGAAGGTGTATAAAGACTTAGTATCTGAAACCAATAAAGTTGCAAAATCAAATAATATTGAAGAACAACGAATGGCCTTCATTCAATTATCCGAAAAAATATACGAACTCATTAAGGTGGCAAACTTCGACTTTCCTGTTTACTATCAGCACTGCCCAATGTATAACGACAATAAAGGTGCTAACTGGTTGAGTTTAGAGAGTTCTATTAAAAACCCTTATTACGGTTCACAAATGCTGAGTTGTGGTAAAACTTTAGAAACTATAAAGTAATACTCTTAAATCAATGAGTCTTCTCAAATTAATATTTGCAATAATAATCTTGTTCTGTAATTCGGCATTTTCGCAAAAAACAGTGCGCTATGACTTATATGTTAATGACACAATTGTGAATTTTGCCGGAAAAGAAAAAAGAGCGATTGCCGTAAACGGTCAAATACCTATGCCAACACTAACTTTTACAGAGGGAGATACAGCACAAATTTATGTTCATAATGAACTAAACGAAAGTACAACCCTGCATTGGCACGGCTTATTTTTACCGAATAAAGAAGATGGCGTTCCTTATTTAACTCAAATGCCAATAAAGCCTCACACAACGCATTTGTATAAATTTCCTATTATACAGCATGGCACACATTGGTATCACAGTCATTCCGGCTTACAGGAACAAATAGGAATGTATGGTTCATTTATAATGAATAAAAGAAAAGATGATCCAACGTTTAGAAAAGGTATTGACGATTTACCCGATATTCCCGTTGTTTTAAGTGAGTGGACAAATTACAATCCAAAAAATGTGCATAGAATGCTACATAATGCTACTGATTGGTTTGCTATAAAAAAGGGAACTACACAAAGTTATGCAGAAGCGATAAAACATAAACACTTTAAAACCAAAATTAAAAACGAATGGAAACGAATGTTGGCTATGGATGTGAGCGATGTTTATTATGATAAGTTTTTAATGAACGGAAAAAATGAAAATCAGCTTTCACAATTTAAAGGAGGAGATAAAGTTCGACTACGAATTTCAAACGGTGGCGCTTCAACCTATTTTTGGTTGACGTATGCAGGAGGAAAAATTACAGTTGTTGCTAATGATGGAAACGACGTTGAACCTGTTCAAGTGGATAGATTGATCATTGCCGTGTCAGAAACTTATGATGTAATTCTTACAATACCAAACGATAGTATCTCCTATGAGTTTTTGGCAACTTCAGAAGATCGAATAAACTCAGCATCCTTGTATTTAGGTAATGGGATTAAGCAATTAATATCACCTTTACCTAAATTAAAATATTTTGAAGGCATGAAGATGATGAATGGCATGATGAAAATGAACGGAAACTTAGACGATATGAATATGCAAATGAGCCTAAATCAAATGGATATGAATGTGGTGATGTATCCTGAAATTACAGGAATTGAAAACAATGATTCGGTAGGCTTACCACAAGAAACAAAAATGCTAGATATGGATATGCGAAACAACCAAAATCAATACAATTCAAATACGCTTTCAGATATTGTTACATTAAATTATGCAATGCTAAAAGCACCTCACGCTACTACGCTTCCCAAAGATGGGCCTGTAAAAGAATTACGTTTTGAACTTACAGGAAATATGAATCGTTATGTTTGGAGTTTAAATAATAAAGTCATTTCAGAAACTGATAAAATCTTAATTAAAAAGGGAGAAAATGTAAGGATCATACTTTATAATGGCTCTATGATGCGCCATCCCATGCACTTACACGGTCACGATTTTAGAGTTTTGAATGGGCAAGGCGTAAACGCTCCAGTGAAAAACGTAATTGATATTATGCCAATGGAAACCGACACTTTAGAATTTAATGCTAATGTAGAAGGTGACTGGTTTTTTCATTGTCATATTTTATACCACATGATGAGCGGAATGGGAAGAGTTTTTACTTATGAAAATCAATCAAAAAATCCCCTAATTCCAAACACAAAATTAGCAAAGCGAAAATTATTTTCAGATGATAGAAAATTTCATTTCATGGGAGAGAATGACCTTGCAACTAACGGAAATGACGGTATGGCAATGGCGCAAAGTACCCGTTGGAGTTTAGGTACAGAATGGCGATTGGGCTACAATGATGTGCATGGTTACGAAACCGAAACCCACGTGGGAAGATATATTGGTAAAATGCAATGGCTAATGCCCTTTATTGGTTTTGATTGGCGTTACAGAAAATTAGGGCACAATGAAGTAGAAGAAAATCTTTTTAGACAAACCAATACCAAAGACAATCGAGCTCAATTCAGTATAGGAGTTAATTATACGTTGCCTATGCTCATCATTGCCCAGGCCGAAGTATATCAAGACGGATATGTGCGTTTACAAGTAACTAGAGAAGACATACCGATTACAAAACGGTTAAGGTTAGGGCTAATGTACAACTCCGATAAAGAATATATGATTGATTTAAGATACATTTTAAATAAAAATCTAGGGGTACGAACTCACTATGATAGTGATATGGGGTTTGGTGCTGGAATGACTGTTACTTACTAATATAGACTATGCTTTCTTAATAATATATTTACTACTTTCACTTCAACCGTTGATTATCCTTTGAATTCTATCCCAATCCTCCCAAAAGAGCTCGGAAATATGTGGGTGTACTTAACCAAAGGGAGTCGAACTTTGTAAGATTAATAAACCGGGAAGTTTTTTGCAATGTTGGATAAATTATTGCAGTTTTGCACTCGAAGTAAATTGACAGTTACGTTAAACTAGAAAAAACTCTGATCAAGTAAAAACAGAAGGTGGTATTCAATTCATTGCGGGAACATGACAACAAGCACTTGATAAAGCGAAAAAAGAAAATAAATTAATTTTCTTAGATGCCTATGCCAGCTAGTGTGAGCCTTGTAAAAAAATGAAACGAACTACATTTACAGATAAAGTTGTTGCTGATTATTATAATCAGAATTTTGTTAACTTAGTAATAGATATAGA
>JAWXAS010000190.1:0-7453 GCA_034439635.1 Bacteroidota bacterium
CTTCAAGCTTGTTTGTCCTTTGCTATTTTTGTCGCACTGCGGGGTCTCCGCTGAAAAAGCGGAGTCTCCTCGTAGCGCAAACATTAAGCAAAGCCCTAAACAAGGCTTTTTGTTCTATCCCGGGCGCAGCATTAGGGTTTAGTTTGCCCTAAAAAACATCTGCCGCTTTTTTAATCCCTTTTTTACTTCTTTTGGTAGATTTTTATAGGACTATTTTTAAACAAACTCAATAATGGCAAGGGTTACAGAATTTTTGAGGGGTGACTATTTAGTTTTGCTAGCTTTCGCCAGGGTATACAAAAAAAACTGTGTTAAGAGGCCTTGGAAGGGGCTATAAATTTATTTCGTGAATAAAAAATGATCTAGCGAAAAATAGTTCCAAGCTACAGGTGCCAAAAGAAGGAACAGAATCAATAAAAGCCTTGGAAATACAAAACGCATATCCCACATAGGCGTTGAAATTCCAAAAGCTATAGATGCTACAATAATATTTAATCCCAGCATATACAAAGCCGGATATGACAAAAACCCAAACACCAACAGTAAACCACCAAAAAGTTCAGATAATGATGTAAACCACACCCCTAAACTTGTAAGCCACTTTGGTATTCCTTTATTCGCAAACTGATTATTGTAAGTATCGACAACAGTTTTAATTTTTATATTAAAAACCGCATCATATCCTTGGAACAAAAACAAACATCCTAAAAATAATCTGGCAATTAAATAGGCGATCTCTTCTCTATAATTCATTAAAACTTCCATAGTATAAACATAGGAATAAATCATCACAAAAGCTAGTCATTGCGATTTCCCATTAAGCAGAGAAGCAACCTTCTCAAATGACAAACAATTGCAAACTAGCTCTATTATTAAATATTCAATGATGGATTTCTATCACTTATTCTCTCTTGTTGAGAACTATTTATGCAACCATTTTAACAAAAGGCATTTGTCTTTGCACAACTGCCATTACTCTGTTTACCAGTTTATGTAAAACCGAAGATCACGAGAGAGTCCCTTCCTTCACTCAATTTGTTATACACCATTCTTTTTGTATCTTTCATAACGATTAGCATTATAACCTTCGATGAAAAAAATTTTACTACTTACCATATTCAGTGCCATAGGCTTAAACCTTATTGCCCAGGGCGGTATTGAGGGCGCCAATAAAAAAATAAGTAAACTCAAAAAAAGTAAGGTTGATACCATTGTGAGCGTGTACCGTTATTCCTCGGGAATGACCATGGAAACCAAAAAAGGGAAGGATTGTTTTTTAACCGCCTCGCAGATGCTGTTTTGGGTAAAAGATGGCGAGTGTTTTAAACAAGCCTTTGATAATTGTAAAGATTATGATGAAAAAAAGATCGATAGTACCTTATACATTGCATCCATTCGCGATAGTATTAAAGTAATAAAAGACGCTGAAATAAAACCCGTAAAATGTGTGTTTAGAGATATGGACGGTGTGGCGCATTATAAAAAAAACAACGCTCCTATTCACTCAAAATTTACCGATATCACATTTTATATTGGAGCCGCTACCCTTACCAAAAAAATAGATCATTACCATATAAATACCGAAAACTGCGATGAAGAACACATTAATGATAATTTTGAAACCAACATGGGTAGTATTTTGAAACGGTTTTTTGATGAAGCAGATAGGGAATTTAGGGATAAGTAGAAACAGTGGCAGTATGCAGTGGTAGTGCTAACTGCATACTGCCACTTGCTACTTAGATTTTTTTCCTTACCTTTAAATAGTTGGAAAGATTTATTTTAATATTAGTTGCTTTACTTGTTTTTGCTTGTGCTAAAAAGCAAAACGAGCCAGTTGTTGGTAATTTAGAAAAAGTTGTACCTAATGAAGTTAGTAATTTGATCGCCAGCAGTACCTCTACTCTTTTAGAATTAAATTGGACCGACCCCGGAGATAAAGATCTGAGTGAAATTGAAATTGTTTGGGATAATAATTCATATCGCGTTCCAAAAGGTAATCAATATTTTGCTTTAGACAATGCTGATCTGAAAACTTACGATATTAAGGTAAAAACCATTGATAATAAAGGCAATATTTCAAAAGGTGTAACAATTACCAATCAAATTGATTATCGTTTAAAATATTGTGGCTTCTTTAAATTCACTCAATTTGAATGGTTCTATGCTGTAGGAAATACAACCTATTATCCTGTTTCATATTATAATGGTTATGTAGCCATTGATAAATACTCAAGCGATAAATTAGTAATTCGTTACAAAGACGGAAGTAATATTTGTACTTGCAATAACGATTCGGTGTACGGCGGTTATTTTAAACCTAGCGTAAGTAATGTTGGCCTATTTGGTTACCCCGAAATTTTACAGCTTTCAACAACTTCTGCCCTTAATGGTTCGTTTGTACATACCGATTCTCTTGCATTCCTTTTTACCATTGAAACCAATGGGAATATATCCGGTGAGGATGTAAATGGCAAACGTATTAAATAGACGCAGGAAGTATGACAAAATGAATGATAATGCGTCTTTGTGATGCATCTTGCATAGTGTAGTCTTGCCTCTTTGAAATCTGCCATCCGTTTGTTATATTTGAATATGGTTTCCGCTGCTGAATTCAAAAAACTAGCCTTATCATTTCACGGAGCAATTGAAGCTCCACACTTTGAGCGTTCGGCCTTCAAAGTAAAAAAGATCTTTGCTACACTTGATGAAAAAAATAAGATCGCTTGTTTAATGTTATCGTTAACAGATCAATCGGTTTTTAGTGCCTTTGATTCCAAAATAGTTTATCCTGTTCCTAATAAATGGGGCAATCAAGGCGCCACGTACTTTAATTTAAGTTCGGTTCGCAAGGATATGCTTAAAGATGCATTAACTCAAGCTTATAACCGAAGTATTGAGAAGAAGCCTAAAATAAAGAAAACACTTGTTGTGTTATTCTCTTTCCTTTCTTCGTTATTTTATGCGCAAGAGGGAAAAATTGATACTTTAATTGGTAACGACGGAAAAAAATACGTGAACAAAACTATTGAATATCCCGGTGGATTAACTGCCCTGTATAAAGATATTAGCGCGAATTATATATTTCCTAAAAAAGCCAAACAAGATAACGTGCATGGAAAAATACTGCTCGAATTTACAATTGATACACTTGGAAAAGTAATATCTCCAAAGATCATTGAAGGTATACGGCCCGATGTTGATAGCGCCGCCATACACATGTGCAAAAAGCTTAAACGTTTTAAACCTGCATTAATGGACACAAGAAAAGTGCCACAGCGGATGAATATACCAATGAATTTATGAAAATTATATTATGAAAAAAACACTTGCTATTTTTGCGATAGCACTACTAAGCTGCAACAACGAAAAACCTGCCGAAACCACAGCCACTTCTGAACCTTTGGGCGAAGTGGGTTTTCAATCGGTTGATAGTGTTACAAAAAGTTTTGTTATCCCCGATTCCATCAACACGGCTTTGATAATTGCTACGTATGTTGAAATTGATCCTGAATGCCACACTTTATTGGTTTATACCGATAATACCAAAAAGAAAGCCGTACAAATTCGTTATTTAAATGAAGGTGGAGTTATTACCGATAAACTAGACGTTGTTTCAGAAACACTTTTACGTTCAAAAGTCGGAAATGAATTTCACATAAGCGATAGTACCATTTTGTTTAAACCTACAAACGGACATTCTATAGAACATTTTAGAACAGACGCTAATAATTGATGTAAAATGCAAGAAGCAAGACAAATAACCATGAAAAAGATGATCTACATAATGAGTTTGTTGATCGGCATGATCAACATATCTAATGCTCAAGACATAAATAAATATGATGAAAAAGGAAAAAAACATGGCAAGTGGAAAGTTTATTTAGATAACTATTGGAAAACTTTAGATGATTCTTTAAAAGCAGTGTATTACCGTTACACATTTTACGACCACGGTGAAAATCAACATCAAATGGGAAGAGGCGGATATAAAATGGTGGCGAGTATAGATACAAGTACACAAAAAGGAATAAAGATTCTTGATGGCGAATACCACTGGTATGACTCAAGAGGAAATTTAAAATTTATTCATCTTTTAAAGAATGGCGTTTATATGTACTATAAAGAATATTATAACTCAGGTGAATTGGTAAAGTTATTTGATTATACGCGAAGCGCTAAAGGATTTCCTTGGTCGTGGTACATGATGGTATTTGATAAACAAGGAAAAATAACTCTTCAAGGATACGCCATTCCAAGAGGCTTTATGTCAAAAAATCCATCCAAATGAAACACTTCTTTCTGTCTTTAATCATGATATGTATTACTTTGTCGAATGCTCAAGTAAACAAACTGGATACTAAAGGAAAAAAGCAGGGAAAATGGGTGCGCTATCTTGATAAATTTTGGAATGTATTAGAAGATTCAACAAGTGCCGTTTATTTTAGATACACATTTTATGATGCAGGCGTAAATGTTCACCCAATGGGCGCAGGAGGTAAAAATAAACTCTGGAAAATGCGAACTACAGTTGATACAAGCGCAGAAAAAGGCATTAAGATTTTGGATGGCGATTACCGATGGCATGATCATAAGGGGCGATTAATGTATTGGCATATTTTAAAAGAGGGTATTTATGTTTCCTACAAAGAGTATTATGAAACCGGAGAACTCCATACATTTTTTGATTATACAAAACATGCCGAAGGTCAGCCTTGGAGTTGGTATATGATAGAATACAACAAAGATGGAAGTATAAAACAAGAGGGCTTCACTAAAAAAGATGAAAAAGGCAAGTGGCCTGTAATGAAAGGGTAGAATTCGCTAAATGAATGTAAGTAAACGGTAAAATAACAAATTTCGTTCTTGCTTCCTGCATCTTTCCTTCTTGAATCTATTTTAGATTTTACATTTTTTTTCATATATTTAAAGTATATACATCTCATGAAAAAGCTTTATTTCATTTTAGCCATTACACTTTGCTTTAATTCATTTTCGCAAAAAGTAGATTGCCGAACCACCGAAGCTATGAAATGGCTTTATGAAAATGATACAAAGGCGAAATTACAAAACGATGAATTCGAAAAATTCACACAAAACTATATTCAAACGGCTCAAAAAAGTAATACTACAGGTTGTTATGTGATTCCTGTTGTATTTCACGTGTATGGAACAACACAAAGTGGTAAACCAATAAATAATTCGGTGATCAACTTTGCGCTTGCTGCTATGAATCTCGATTTTCATGGACTCAATTCAGATTTTAATTCTGTACATCAACTATTTCAATCGTCTAAAGGTTCAATGCCCGATGTTACATTTGCTTTGGCCTTATTAGATCCAAATGGAAATACAACAACGGGGGTTGTATATCATCCGGTTGCTGCAGGTTTTGGTAATTCAAGCGGTTACGACACTCAAATTGCCGCCGATGCATGGGATAATTTTAAATATATGAATATTTATATTCAAAATGATCTTTATGATGATGCAGTTTTTACAAATTCAGGAATTGCATGGTATCCAAATACTACAATGAGCAATAACAAAACGGCACGCATTGTTTATAATGGCGCTTACCTTGGAGCAAATACCAGCACCGAATTTGCTTCGGTACTTACGCATGAATACGGCCATTGGTTAAATTTGCTTCATACGTTTAGTGGTGGTTGCACAATGCCTAACGATAATGTGGCAGATACACCTGAATGCGACTACAGTTCTTTAAATTACACCTGCCACGCAACGCCTACCGATACATATCCTGCAAATTGCAATAGCATTACAGTAAATGCCGAAAATTACATGGATTACAGTGGTGCTTATGGTTGCTATAAAATGTTTAGCATTGGCCAGGTAGCACGCATGTACACTGCTTTGCAACATCCTTCGCGCATTTCACTTTGGCAACCATCTAACTTGGTGGCCACGGGTTTATCGCAATTATGTTCGTCAACCGGCATTATAACACTTTCTTCAAACCAATTTAATGTGAATGTTTACCCTAACACGGCCGGCGATTTGCTTACGATTTTATCTTCCGAGGTTTCTGTTGAAACAAACTATACTATTACAGATCAATTAGGAAGGACGGTTTTGTATGGAAAATTAAATTCTACGCATCAAAATATAAACGTTACTCATTTAGTACCCGCTATATACTATTTTAATGTACAAGAAAAAGGAAAACTACTTGCTTCGCGAAAGATCATAAAACATTAATATGAACAAGTACATTGTACTTATTATTTTATTTTTTGCAGGGCTAATTATTTCTGGCATTAACCCGCACGATCATTTCACATGGTTCCTGGAAGTGTTTCCTGCCATTCTTGGTTTTATTGTTCTAGTGCTCACTTTCAAAAAATTTCCTTTAAGCAATATGACTTACTATTTTATTTTGATCCACTGCATTATATTATTTATTGGTGGTCATTATACGTATGCCGAAGTGCCATTATTTGATTGGATAAAAGAAACATTTGATCAAAGCAGGAACAATTACGATAAAGTCGGGCATTTTACACAAGGTTTCGTGCCTGCCATTATAGTTCGCGAGCTATTTATAAGAAAGCATGTGGTTAAACCGGGCTTTTGGCTTTCGTTCTTAACCGTATGCTTGTGTGTAACCATAAGTGTATCATACGAATTTTTCGAATGGGGTGTGGCCCTTGGAACAGGCGAATCGGCCGATTCTTTTTTAGGAACTCAAGGTTACACTTGGGATACTCAATCAGATATGTTGTATGCAACAATTGGAGCAAGTACTTTTTTAATTTTATTTTCAAAAATTCATGATAAACAAATTAAAAACCTAATATAATGGCAGAAAACAAAACAAAGGAAACTAATGAAAGCGTTCCCGATTTTATTGACGCTATTGATAACGACCAAAAGAAAAAAGACTGCAAAGAACTTTTGAAACTAATGAAAAAAGTGAGCGGCCATAAACCAAAGCTTTGGAATAATGGCTCCATTGGGTTTGGAACTTTTCATTACAAATCTTCTAGGAGCAAACAAGAAGGTGATTGGTATTCAACCGGATTTGCGCCACGAAAGGCTAATATCACTATATACGTTTTTGCCACTCAACAACCTGCACTATTTAAAAAATTAGGCAAAGCAAAAGCAGGTGGCGGTTGTTTGTACATTAATAAACTTTCGGATATTGATATAAAAGTACTTGAAGAAATGATCGTTAATTCAATTACTCTTTACAAAGAAATGTTTTCAAAATAAAGATGCTGAAGTATTCGTTTTTATTTATATTCTGTTTCATATACATTATTGCTCCGACACAAATAGATTCAATTAACAATCGTTTGGTGTGGGATAAAACAAAAAAGAACAGCAAAGAACTTATTAAACTTCTTACCGATCCGCTTAACCTAACTAGTCGTCCCTCAAAAACTCTGTAAGCCTTGTTATTATTGAGTTTGTTTAAAAATAGTGC